>JACDZH010000242.1 GCA_013426815.1 Paludibacter sp. | reverse complement strand
TTTTATAAAATCGAGCAAAAAATATAGGACTTTATAAACACACTCTAATTAGTTACGCGTTACAAGACTGTTTAATTGGACATTAATTACATAAAACATATCAATAATTATAACATATTACTTAAATCGGATTTAAATTTTGATAAGTCAAAATTAGGATGAAATAAGAGAAACTATAACTTCAATCTGCAAATTTCATTTTTGAATTTTTTTTATCCGTGTATAAATCAGTTATCATTTCAAAAAATAAACTGCTAAATGCGCGTTATTATTTCTTTTAAGATAAATCTGTCAAAGTAGAATTAATTTTAAATTTTTAATGAAACTTCTTTTTCTTGGAACCGGAACTTCGACTGGAGTTCCACAAATTGGATGTAATTGTAAAGTTTGTAGCTCAAATAACCTAAAAGACAAACGGTTACGTGCCTCAGTTCTGATTTCAAATGGTGCAACAAAGCTTTTAATTGATTGTGGTCCGGATTTACGACAACAACTTATAACAAATCAAGTAATTTCATTATCAGCAATACTGATTACACACGATCATTATGACCATGTCAGCGGACTTGATGATGTTAGACCTCTTGGTGAAGCACAACTTTATGCCGAAAAAAGAGTTTTAGATGTAATACGACGTAATATGCCTTATTGTTTTAGCGAAAACAAGTATCCTGGCGTTCCAACAATACATTTACACCAAATTGATGAAAATAAATTTCATATTGAAAATATAGAAATTCAACCCATACGGATTATGCATGCAAAATTACCAATTTTAGGATTTAGGATTGGACATTTGGCATATTTAACGGATGTAAAAACAATCAGTGATGTAGCAATTGAACAACTTCATAATTTGGATATTTTAGTACTGAATGCATTAAGAATTAGTAAACACATTTCACATTTATCACTTAGTGAAGCAATGGTAATTGCAAAAAAAATTGGTGCAAAAAAAACGTATTTTACACATATTAGTCATGATATGGGTTTGCATAGTGAGGTAAATAATTCTTTACCTAATGGATTTTTTTTGGGTTATGATGGTTTAGAAATATAAATCAATTTGAAAATTTATATCTGAATACAATATGAAATTATGTAACAAAAATTAGGCGTTATAAAAGTCTCAAGTAGTTGACATAATGAATTATACATTCTAAATTAAGACATTGAACTCGTATTAAAAAGATTAAACGGAACTAAACGTATTTATTGCAATAAACGGATCTGAAAATTGATTTTTACCCCTATAAATTGTGGAAGATTTAAAAGCGAAGTCTTAATCATTCTGAATTGTAGGAATTCTAATCGGTTTTAAAATCCGTTTAATTAGCACATATTTGCGTTCTATTATCTTAATAACATTCTAACTTATATAATCTTTATTATTTATAACAGAAATCAATTAATACTTTACAATTAATTATCTAATTAACAACATTTTTAATTCTACTATGAAAACAAATAAGCTAAAAATAATGTGTCTGGCTTTTGGAATTGTTTTCCTATCTTCATGCTCAAATTTGCTGTTTACTAGTCTAGACATTTTACGTCCGGCAAAAATTGCCTTTGCTCCCGAAGCCAAAAATTTACTGATAGTTAATAACACAATAACTCAGCCGATAAACATTGGTCATAAATCACAACTGCTAAATGAAAAAGAAAAAAACGTTTTGTTAGTTACTGATAGTCTCTCCATCTTCTGTTTAGGTGCTTTGAAAGAAGAACTTGATGTAAAAGATTTTTTTACGACAATACAATTTATACCAAATTCTAAAAATACTGGTAGCGATTTTAACAAGGTTTATAATATTAATACTGATAGCCTGAAAGAATTATTTAAGGTATATCACGTAGATGCAGTACTTTCGCTTGATAAAATTAAAGTAAATGACGATTTATCTGAATTTTATATTAATGAAAATAGCAGCTATTTATCAACCCTTGAAGTTAAGTTTGAAACTTTTTGGAGTATTCATTATCCTCAAAAACCAGAAATCAATACTATTCAATTCAAGGACACAGTATACTGGGAATCAACATCTTATTATCGAAGGAAAGCAATGAGTGATTTACCTTACAGATCTGATGCATTGATAGATGGGGCTTTAAATGTGGGTCAAAAATCGGTAAATAGATTTGTACCGTATTGGGATAAAGAAGATCGCTACTTCTTCAACCCGAGCAATAAACTAATGAGAAAAGGAATAGATTCGGTGTATGTGAAAAATTGGAAAGCCGCAATTGGTTACTGGGATGATGCATTAAAAAAAGCAAAAAGTCAATGGCTTAAAGCACAAGCAGCAAATAATATTGCCATTTCTTACGAAATTTTGGGTGATTTAGATAAAGCTATAGAATTTGCTTCACTTTCGTATTATACTATGGGAAAGTTAACTTTTGTTGATTATCAAACATTTAACCGCATATCAGAATATATCAATGCGTTGACACAACGAAAAAATGATGTTGTCATACTAAAAAAGCAATTAGGTGAATAGTTGCAGGTAGCTTAAAATTGATTATTTGTTAATTTTGAAAGAAATAGCATGATTAAAAAAAATGAAAATTCTAACACCCAACGACGTAATAATCCTATCGAAAAGAGGTATTTCAACACAACAAATTGAGGAACAACTAAAATCATTTGTCAACGGTTTTCCTTATTTAAAAATTTGCAGCAGTGCAGAAACTGGTAGTGGAATAATTCAGGTTTCAGAAGTGGAAATTTCGAATTTGCTTTCTGAATGGGAAAAATATTTGCAATCAGATGCTGTTATCATAAAGTTTGTGCCTGCATCGGGAGCGGCAAGTCGCATGTTTAAAGATCTATTCGAGTTTCTGGAAAGCAAGAATAATGAGCCTGAAAATGCTTTCGAAAAGAATTTTTTTGATGAAATTGAAAAATTTGCATTTTTTAATGATTTAAACAAAGCTTGTATAAAAAACAACAAATTAACAATCAAAGAACTAATTGCTAATAAGTTATTTAAATCAATAGTTGAAAGTTTATTATCTGCTAATGGTTTAAATTATGGAGCACTTCCTAAAGGATTCTTAAAGTTTCATTCTTACCCCACCGAACAACGTACTCCAACTCAGGAACATTTAGTAGAGGGTGCACTATATGCATCAAACGCCTCAAACATAGTAAATATTCATTTCTCAGTATCGAAAGAACATCGCTCCCTATTTGAGAATGATCTAAGCAAAACATTAACAGATTACGAAAAAAAATATGCCGTTCATTTCAATGTAAGCTTTTCGGAACAAAAACCATCAACAGATACCATCGCTGCTGATTCCATCAACGAACCATTCCGCGATAAAGGTGATTTACTTTTCAGACCGGGTGGACATGGAGCATTAATTGAAAATCTAAACGATTTAAATGGAGATGTTATTTTTATCAAAAACATCGATAATGTAGTACCCGATTCGATGAAAACTAGCTCGGTAATTTACAAAAAAATTATTGCCGGCATGTTGGTAAATCTTCAAAAACAGTGTTTCTCGTTCTTACACGAGTTGGAAAATGAATCTATTTCGAAAGCTAAATTAGACATTATCAGTCAGTTTTGTGAAGTTAGGTTGAATAATCATCATGGTAATTTGCAATCACTTTCGGATTCGTCATTGAGAGAATATCTTATTAAAAAATTGGATCGTCCCATCAGGGTTTGCGGTATGGTGAAAAATGTTGGAGAACCTGGCGGCGGTCCATTTCTGGCTGTAAATTCTGATGGATCTATATCACCACAGATTTTGGAAAGTTCACAAATTGACATGAATAACCCTGTTGATAAAGAGATTATGCTACATTCCACTCATTTCAATCCGGTAGATTTGGTTTGTGGTGTTAAGAACTATCGTGGCAAAAAATTTGATTTATTACAGTATATTGATAAAAGAACCGGATTTATTTCTTTAAAATCGAAAAACGGTAAAGAATTGAAGGCACTTGAACTCCCGGGACTTTGGAATGGAGCTATGAGCGATTGGAACACAATTTTTGTTGAAGTTCCTATTGAAACTTTTAATCCGGTTAAGACTGTAAATGATTTGTTAAGAAAAGAACACCAGTAATTTGTAAGTATTTGGTATTTGATAATATGAAGATTTATGAAAAAAGTTTTTTAGTATTATAAAAACAAAAAATCTTGGATTTTAGCATTTAATAATGTACAGTAACTACTCAGCACCCCCAAGTTGATGATACAGAATATTTTATGAATTTGACGGAATAAAAGATTAAAAATA
>JACDZH010000241.1 GCA_013426815.1 Paludibacter sp. | reverse complement strand
AACCAAATGATGATTTGAGCAAATTAACCGCATTTATATAAGTCGATTATTATATCACAATCTTATACAATTAGTGGTTATATTACAGATAAAAAAACCGGCGAATCTCTACTTGGAGCTGTCGTACTAGTAACAAGTAAAAACAATATTGGAAAAGCTACCAACGATTACGGATTTTATTCACTCACCTTACCCAAAGGAAAATATGAACTTACCTTTTCTTATATTGGTCATGAGAAACAGATTATAAATGCTATACTATCAGGAAATAAAATTCTGAATGTGAGCATGGAAAATTTGAATAACGACCTGAAAGAAGTTGTAATTACCGGAACCCGTGACAATGAAAACGTCAAGAAATCGCAAATGGGTATGGAAAAAATATCAGTTGAGACAGTTAGTAAATTGCCGGTGATATTTGGTGAAAGAGATATTTTGAAAGTTATACAATTGTTACCGTGCGTAAAATCGGGTGGTGACGGTCAAAGTGGCTTTACTGTTCGGGGTGGTACAATTAATCAAAACCTTAATTTATTGGACGATGAGCCGGTTTACAATGTTTCACATTTACTTGGTTTTTTCTCCACATTTAATACGGATGCAATAAAAGATGTTTCGCTTTTTAAGGGCACTGCACCAGCTCAATATGGTGGAAGAATATCTTCAGTAGTGGATGTAAAAATGAATGAAGGTGATAATCAGCACTATGGCGGAATTGGCGGAATTGGTTTAATTTCGTCTAAACTAAATATTGAAGGACCTTTGCAAAAAGGTAAATCTTCATTTTTAATTTCAGGAAGAAGGACATATGCTGATATTTTTTAAAATTAGATGACAGATTTAAAGATAATCAGCTGTATTTCTATGACTTTAATGCAAAATTTAATTACCGTTTTTCGGATAAAGACCGTCTGTTTGTGTCGGGATATTATGGTCGCGATGTATTAGGGATGGCAAAACGGTTTGGTATTGACTGGGGAAATGCCACAGCAACTATACGTTGGAACCACCTATATTACAGTAAACTTTTTGGTAACACATCAGTAGTTTACAGCGATTACGATTACAAAATTAACATAAATGACACCAGTGTTCAGTTTTCAATATTGTCGCGAATAAGTGATTGGAATTTGAAACAAGAATTTCAGAATTTTCCAGATTCTAATAATGAATGGAAATTTGGGTACAATATTGTATACCATAATATTACTCCCGGTCAAGTGACAAGCACCACCATATTTCCTGATATAAAACAAATAAAAAATGGCTTAGAATCTGCCATTTACGTCAGCAATAACTGGCAGGCAACTAAGAATTTGAAAAATAAATTATGGGATTAGGTTAAGTAGTTTTTTTGGTATTAGGAGGCAGCGATTATTACATATTGGATGCTGATAGAAATATAGTTGACACCATAAATCAAAGTAAACCATTGGTCAATTATGTCAATATTGAGCCACGTGTATCGTTGAGTTATTCGTTAACCGAAAGCAGGTCATTAAAATTTTCTTATACCCGTAATACACAAAACATGCACCTTATAACAAATTCGGTATCGGGTAGTCCAACCGACAAATGGATAATGAATTCAAATGAAGTAAAACCCGAAATTGGCGATCAGATTTCAGTGGGTTATTTTCATAATTTCAACGACAATATGTATGAATTTAGTGCTGAATCGTATTATAAAATCACGCAAAATCAAATTGATTATAAGGACAATGCCAACGATCAAGCTCCAATTATTGAAACACAATTATTGTATGGTAAAGGACGTGCTTATGGTTTGGAATTACTGCTAAAAAAGAATAAAGGGAGATTTACCGGTTGGATAGGTTATACGCTTTCGCGCAGCGAAAGGCAAATTGATAGTATCAATCAAAACCAAAGGTATGCTGCCCGTCAAGATAGAACCCACGACATTTCTATTGTAACCATGTATGATATAACAAAGCGTATCAATGTTTCTGTTGTTTGGGTTTACGAAACCGGTAATGCTGTAACTTTTCAGAGTGGTAAATATGATATTAACGGACAAACTACCTAGCTTTATACCGAACGCAACGGCTACCGTATGTCGGCTTATCACCGACTGGATTTGGGTGCAAACTATAAACTCAAGGAAAATAAGCGATTTAATTCTGAACTCTCTTTCAGTTTATACAATGCTTATGGGCACGAAAATCCATACATCATTACTTTTGAAAAAAGCAAAACAGATTCGAATAAAACAGTAGCAATACAAACATCATTGTTTAAATGGGTTCCATCAATTTCGTGGAATTTTAAATGGTAAATACTGAAAAATTAATTTGAAAATCCCGCCATGCGGGATGTCCGCTTCGCTACCATGAACCAATTTGAAAATTTGAAAATCGATTCCACTCCGATAAGTGTTTTCTGAACGCAAAGACGCTAAGTCGCTAACTCGTAAAGAAAAATTGGTGCTGTATATCTGAACTTTGCGTCTTCGTGTCTTTGCGGACTTAGCGTTCAAAAATGAAATATTGACTTATCGTAGTGGACTCAAAATTTGAAAATGAAATGAATCCATGATTTATAAATAATTCATTACATCAAATACAGCTTAACATGGCATTTAATAATATCCAAACAATGAAAAATATTAGAATACAGAAATATGAATATGCATAACTACATCAATGCGATGTTAATATTTGGGTCGATTTTCCTGAGTAGTTGCGAAAGAGAAATAAGAATTGACCTTAACAAAACCAAACCAAGATTTGTGATTGAAGGCAATGTTAGCAATATAAAGGGAGAATCGAAAGTTATTATTACAAAAACACTCAATTTTGACGAAACAATCGATTATCCCCTGGTCAGTGGAGCCATTGTAACAATTACCGATACCGCCACAAATCAAACCGATTTATTAACCGAAAACAACGAAGGAATTTATGTAAATACCAATTTAACTGGTATAATAGGACATACCTATAAAATGACTATAAAAATAGAGAACGAAACTTTCACTTCTTTCTCAACGATGCCGTCCAATTTTGCGCTGGATTCGTTTGTACAGCAAAATCTAGCCGGAACAAGTGGTATTGGTGGTCCTCCTGCAGGAACACCTGGAGCAGGAACCAGGATTCAAATACTACCACAATATAAAAATTTAACCAAGTCAGATAAATACTTTCAATTTGTGGTCATAAAAAAATGATTCACTAATGAAAGGTATTAATGCGAGAAGTGATTTAGGATCTACCAGATTTTCGTTCCCTTTTCCAATATCGGTTCGTGCAAAAAAAAATTATACTATAAGAATTGATATGCAGTTTATTGATAAAACTGTATTTGATTATTTATATGGTTTAAACCGGATTATTGGTCAATTTAGTACCACTACTTCCAATCCAACTTAAAACATTAACAACGGTGCTTTGGGTTATTTTAAAGCACACACTTCTCAGAAAAAAATGTTGATTGTGAAATAAAACAGACCTAATTAACAGTGCGAGGCAGATTTGTTGATACAAATCTGCCTCGTTCAGTTAAATAACAATCATAAATTTCTTTAGGCTTCCCCTCCTCCAAATCCCATTGGTACAGGTGGTGCGAATGTATTATCAGCAATTTTAATTTTGCCGTTTTGTTTTTCATATTTGGTTATATTTTCTTGCAATGCAAAAAGCAATCGCTTGGCATGTTCAGGGGTAAGAATGATGCGCGATTTTACATTGGCTTTCGGTGTTCCGGGCATGATACGAATAAAATCGACCACAAATTCGGATGATGAATGTGAGATAATTGCCAAATTGGAGTAAATACCTTCAGCAATTTCTTCCGAAAGTTCGATGTTGAGTTGGTTTTCCTGGTTTTCCATAATATTATTCAGTTTTCGAATGATAAGTTGTAGACTTTTTATTTCTTACAAAGGTAATATTTTTTATTGAATGTGAGCAAGAATTTGAGTTCAAATTATTTCAAAATTTGGAATTTAAAAACAAAAATAATTATCTTTGTTTTTTGTTTGTCTTATTGAAAAGACAAAAAAATTAACAATAGATAAACAAATGACAAACATTCTAGATAACATATTAAACAACTTTGGAATAGCCACTACATTTTCCAGACAATTATTTAAAGACAAATCAACACTAAAAGAATATACGAAATCCAAAAATATATTTGATGAGGGAAAGAAAAATGAACTTGAATATTTGTTAATATCGGGCGTTTTGCATAAGTATAATATTTCGTAACTACTCAGCACCCCTAAGTTGATGATACAGAATATTTTATGAATTTGAC
>JACDZH010000240.1 GCA_013426815.1 Paludibacter sp. | reverse complement strand
CTATGATACAACTTTTTGACACACTTTCTTATCCCGAACTCAGGTTAATAGTAATTCAGTTCCCATCGATAGATGGCTTTGTAATCTTATTATGACAAACGAAATAGTAGAAACGCCGATGATGAAGCAATTCAACGAAATCAAAGCAAAGCATCCTGATGCAATTTTGCTTTTTCGTTGTGGCGATTTTTACGAAACTTTTTCAACCGATGCCATTCGTGCTTCTCAGGTACTCGGCATTACACTTACCAAACGTGCTAATGGTTCTGGAAAAACAATTGAACTTGCCGGTTTTCCACATCATGCTCTCGATACTTATTTACCAAAATTGGTTCGTGCCGGAATGCGTGTAGCTATTTGCGACCAACTGGAAGATCCAAAGCTAACCAAGAAAATTGTAAAGCGTGGTGTGACTGAATTGGTTACACCGGGTGTTTCATATAGCGATACCACACTAAATCATAAAGAGAATAACTTTCTGGCAAGTGTTTTTCAAAATAGAACCCAAATTGGTGTATCTTTTCTGGACATTTCAACCGGTGAATTTCTGGTAGCCGAAGGTACCGCTGAATATATTGATAAATTATTAAATAGTTTTGCTCCCAAAGAAGTGCTTTTCGACCGCTCCAAGCGGAAAGAATTCGAATCACTTTTTGGTACGAAATTCTTTACGTATGCTTTGGAAGACTGGGCTTTTACCCCCGATTCATCTCAAGAAAGACTGCTAAAACATTTTGAGACCAAAAACCTGAAAGGTTTTGGTGTTGATAATTTAACCAATGGAGTGGTTGCAGCCGGATCCATTTTGCATTATCTTGATTTAACACATCATCAGCAAACAGGACATATTAAACAACTTTCGCGCATAGAAGAAGAGCGCTATGTATGGCTCGACCGATTCACTGTACGCAATCTCGAATTGTATGGAACCATTAATGAAGGTGGTCGAACTTTACTCGATGTAATTGATAAAACTATCAGTCCAATGGGTGCCAGAATGCTTAAACGTTGGGTGGCTTTTCCATTGAAGGATGTTAAACCCATCAATGAACGCCTGAGCGTGGTGGAACATTTTTTCAAAAATCCGGATTTAAAATTATTACTTGAGCAAAATATTGCTTTGATTGGCGATTTGGAACGGATTATTTCGAAAGTGGCTGTTGGTCGAATAAATCCAAGGGAAGTGGTACAATTAAAAGTTGCATTAAAAGCTATTGAACCAATTAAACTAGGCTGTTCTCAGACCGAAAATGAAACCTTGCGAAAAATTGCCGACCAATTAAATGCTTGTGCCGTAATTTCAGAAAGAATAGACAAGGAAATTTCTAATGATCCACCCATGATGATCAATCGGGGTGGTGTTATTAAGCCAAATATCGATGCCGATTTGGACGATTTACGCCAATTGGCTTTTTCTGGAAAAGACTTTTTGCAAAAAATACAGGAGCGTGAAAGTGCAACAACAGGAATTCCAAGTTTGAGAATCAGTTTCAATAATGTTTTTGGGTATTACATTGAAGTGCGAAATATGCACAAAGACAAAGTTCCTGTAACATGGATTCGTAAGCAAACATTGGTAAGTGCCGAACGTTATATTACCGAAGAACTCAAGATTTATGAAGAAAAAATTTTGGGAGCTGAAGAAAAAATTCTGTCCATCGAAACGCGATTATACAACGAATTGGTGTTAAGTTTAAATGATTATATTACAGCTATTCAGCTTAATTCTAATTTGATAGCACATCTCGATTGCTTGCTTTCATTTACCAAAGTTAGTACCGAAAATAAATATGTTCGTCCCGAAATAACAGAAACCGACATGTTAGATATCAAACAAGGTCGACATCCGGTTATCGAAAAACAACTACCAATTGGCGAAAGTTATATTGCCAACGATGTTTATCTGGATAATGAAACACAGCAAATAATTATTATAACCGGTCCCAATATGTCGGGAAAATCGGCTTTACTACGACAAACGGCACTTATCACGCTTATGGCGCAAATTGGTTGTTTTGTGCCAGTAGAAAGTGCAACCATTGGGGTTGTTGACAAAATTTTCACTAGGGTAGGTGCGAGCGATAATATTTCGTTGGGCGAATCGACATTTATGGTGGAAATGAACGAAGCTGCCAGTATTATGAATAATTTATCTAATCGAAGTCTGATTCTTTTTGATGAGCTAGGTCGGGGAACTAGTACTTACGATGGCATTTCAATTGCCTGGGCTATAGTAGAATATATACACGAACATCCAACTTGCAAAGCTAAAACCCTTTTTGCAACTCATTATCACGAGTTGAATGAAATGGAAAAATCGTTTTCTCACATCAAAAATTACAATGTGTCAGTGAAAGAAGTGGATAAAAAGGTAATTTTTCTACGTAAACTCGTTCGTGGAGGCAGTGAACATAGTTTTGGTATTCATGTGGCAAAAATGGCAGGAATGCCCCAAAGCATTGTAAAACGTTCGGAACAAATACTGAAACAACTTGAAACCGACAATCGACAATCGGGTGCTGCAAAGCCTATTGGTGAAATTGCTCAGCAACGCGAAGGCTATCAACTTAGTTTTTTCAAACTCGATGATCCCGTTTTGGAGCAAATAAGAGATGAAATTAAAAACTTGGATGTAAATAACCTAACCCCTATTAATGCCCTAAATAAGTTGAATGAGGTAAAACGAATAATTACAGGTAAATGAAGTTAAGCCCCTGAAGTTTAGGCAGAATTTTTATCGGTATATGATTTCTTAAATTGAAATTAAAATATGAGGAGTACAATAGAACTTAGAAACTTATTTTTTGTACTGTTTTTTACGTGCAATGTCGTTTATGTACAATCGCAAATCAACATTATAAATGATACTGTATTAGCAAAGCCAAGTACTGACAGATTGCTTACTCTCCCCAAACATCCAGTCAGGACCGTAGCTAATATCTTATCTACAAATGTAGGCGTATGGGCATTTGATAGGTTTGTGACTAATGGTGAATTTGCAAAAATCAGTTTGAACTCAATCCGAAACAATTTAAAAACCGGTTTCGTTTGGGATAACGATATGTTTGCCACCAATCTGTGTGCACATCCTTATCATGGAGGTCTATACTTCAACGCAGCTCGTTCCAATGGTATGAGTTTTTGGCAATCCATCCCTTTTTCTGCAGGCGGATGCCTAATGTGGGAAATTGCAATGGAAAACGAGCCACCTTCCATCAACGATTTTATGGCTACTACCATAGGTGGCACTAGCCTAGGGGAAATGACTTTTCGCATCTCTGATTTACTTATAAATGATAAATCTGTTGGTTTTGAACGTTTTGGACGAGAATTTTTGCTAACCCTGATCTCTCCCATACGAGGAATAAACCGCATTTTGTCGGGAGAATCAAAACGTGTGAGAAATATCCGCGGCAACAACATACAGAAACCCCCCACCGTTTTTTATCTAAGTTTGGGACATCGCATTATAGCCGACAATCTTAAACACGCCAATGATATTATCAACACTGGTTGTTTCGATGCGGCACTTTACTATGGGGATTCATTCATTGACGATAACGAAAAGCCCTATGATACTTTCATGTTTAAAGTAGGTGGCAATTTTCTTTCATCACAGCCTGTTATCAGTAGAGTCAATGCAATTGGTTTGCTTTACTCTGTCGACCTACCTTCAAAATGGCTTAGAAATCGATTTATTTTCGGTTTTTTTCAACATTTCAATTATTACGAGTCAAGTTCCGTTATCGATAAGATATCACTTAAACCTTACAAAATATCTGAAGCGGCTTCGGTAGGAACGGGGTTATTATACAATAGAAACATTGCTAAACATATCGCTCTATATGCATCAATTCACCTGAGTGCCATTTTGTTGGGTGGTAGTCAAACCGATCATTACCAATACGACAAGCGAGATTACAACATGGGTAGTGGTTTTAGTACTAAACTTAGTTGCGACCTTCGGTTAGGATCTAAAGCACACATGTTTTTTGAATCCGAAGATTATCGCATCTATTCGTGGGTTGGCAATCAAACATCGGACCCAACCATAATAAATTCAAATTCGCAGGGTGACATTGGCAATACCAGCCTTACAATTGTAAAAGTGGGTTTTAATTATATCATAAAAAAACATTTTCTGATTAGTTCTGAGAAAAGTTACATTTATCGACATAGTCAATACAAATATTATCCAACTGTGGAGCATCATGTGGAAGAAAACAAAATAAGTCTAGGTTATATTTTTTAAAATAATATATTTAAATAAAATAATAGAGATTATTTGAATTAATTTGTTATATGGTTGTTTATCAACAATATTC
>JACDZH010000239.1 GCA_013426815.1 Paludibacter sp. | reverse complement strand
CTTTATGAGAACTTCCCTTTTTTCTGTTTTATTTGTCGGTCAGTAGTGATTTAGTTTCAAAGATACAATTATACTGAGAATATAAGAAATATAATAAGAGATTTTAAATTTTATAAATTGAATTATTTTCATATTATGTTATCAATAAAAAAAGAACAAACAACTTTAAAAGGCTGCATGTAGGGAAATCCATTTTTTAAGAACAAAGCGTTTAAATCATATTTCAACAGTTAATTTTTCAATGGAAAAAGAATCTAATTTCGTTGAATTTCAAAAATCTTATTGTTCAATTTACTTATAAGAATTTGCTTGGTGGTGAGGTATCCCAAATCGAAAATTTCACGTCCTTTGTCAACATCGAATGTATCGTAATTTCCCATATCCACAGGTTCAATAAGCAAATCGCAGAGTTCCTTGTCGTGGATTATATTGGCTTTGAGCATAAAATGATAAGAACGAAAAGCTACATTTAAAATACTTTGCTTATATTCCTCGGCTACCAAAGGACTTGCATTTACACCAATAATCTTATCACAATCGTTCCGAATAGTTGATACCGGAAAATTTTTTAGCACTCCACCGTCAACATAATGGACTCCATCAATTTTTTTTGGTTGAAATAATATTGGGAAACTACATGAAGCTACTATTGGCTCAATCAACTTGCCAGTTGTAAATGTAACACTTCGTCCTTTGTCTAAATCAGTTGCTACTACTCTCAATGGAATAGACAATTCTTCAAATCTTTTTGCCCGTAACTTTCGGGATAAAAAGTCTTGAAAAACATCTGTTTTGAAAAATCCACCAATAGGAAGTTGGATTTTGGTCATTGTACGAAAACTAATATCTTCGAAAAGGACAGCTATTTCGTCAGGAGAATATCCATCAGAATACAAAGCCCCGACAACTGCACCTGCACTAACACCCGAAATAATATTAGGTTTTATGCCATGTTCTTCAAGTGCTTTTAACACTCCGGCATGACATAAGCTTTTAACACCTCCACCACTGAGAGCTAATCCTACTTTATATGGCTTTTCGTCAAAATAGTGCTGAACGTCCATAAATTCTTTAATTTGAAGAGTTTGATGCTAAAACCTTACCTTTCCTAATTCCCAGTACTTGGTACTTAACTTTTGATTTTGTCTCTGACAATTAAATCATACCGAATACTTTGAAAACTTCGTCATAACCATTTCATAATAGGTTTTAGAAACCGGAATGTCAGGTGAATTTTCAGTTTCGAGTTCCAAATAAATGCCATCTTTTGTTTTTCGCAACACTTTTACTTTGTCCAGATTTACAACATAAGACCTGTGACAACGCACCAAAGGACTTTCATTTGTGAGATTTTCCTCCATCCATTTCAGAGAATTCCTTATCAAATAATGTGATAATTTAGATTTATTGAGATAGTGTATGGTGGCATAATTATCTGATGAATCGACATAAAGCAAATTTTCTAGTACAATAGATATTTTCAATTCACCTTTCTCGTCGTGGAATGCAATTAAATTCTTTTTCGGAATTTCAATGATTTTATCTTTTTGTGTCATTTTTACAAGCATATTATTTTTTTCGCGCCACGAAAAATAAAGCCAAATAATTAAATATGGCAGCAACAATATCCAAAGTGTATTCTTTGTGGATTGAGTAAAAATATCAATAAAATCTCGGCTCATTCCTTGTTTAGGGATAAATTTAGCTAACAGTGCATAAAATATTGACATCGCCAATATTTCAATTAAATTCCACAAAGCGTATTGCCAATAGAAAATAATGTGTTTTTTTGTAAACAAAAGCATAATCAATCGGCTGATAACCACCACCAACATACCAATAAGAATAATCAGACTGGAGAAAAAGAAGTATTTAAAATCTGAAATATTTGGATACCAGTCACGCGAGCCAAATGGCTGAAATACATTGATAAAAAACAATGCAAAAGAAGCTGTCAGTAATATTAATCGGATAATATTGGCTTTTTCGTACAAATAGGCAGGAATCTTTGTATTCATAGTTTTTGACCTTTCGCATTAAATGTTCACAAAGGTATATTATTCTCTTCGAAATAACAACAACTCACCCCGTGCAATAATTATTTCACCCCAATAATTTAATTTTTTTCCCAAATAATCTCAATTTATCCCAATCGAACAATTAACTCACCACTTAGTTGTAAAAAATGTTTCAATGTTATTCCTTTGTATTCAAATTAGTTATAAAAAATATGGCGTATACTCAACGTCATCTTGAACTCAATGCCCAATTTCAATTGGGAGTAGATACACATTTGGAGGCATCCAATATTGATATTCGTTTTTTCAGGTTTCAAAGTCATCCCGAAAGTAACATTGGAATTAATAATGTTCCTCATCATTTTAATGATAAAATTGCAGAAAATCAGTCATTTGTTTATCCTATTTTTATGCCGGGAAACATACACAAAGCCGACAAAGCCATTTTACTTTTGCATGGTTTGAACGAACGCAGCTGGAGTAAATACCTTACCTGGGCTGAATATCTTTGCAAAGAGACGGGAAAACCAATTATACTTTTTCCCATTGCTTATCATGTCAATAGGTCACCACAGAGCTGGTCAAATCCCCGCGAAGTAAGTTCCATATTGGATTTACGACGCCAACGAAACGGTGAAGACAGGATGCTAAGTTTTGCCAATGTGGCTTTTAGCGAACGAATCAGCGAACAACCCTTCAGGTTTTATAGTTCAGGACGACAAAGTCTTAATGACCTGAGTCAACTGTTTCTGGATATCAAACAAGGTTCACATTCACTTTTTGCTGAAAACACGTAAATTGATATTTTTGTCTATTCCATTGGCGCTTTTCTTGCCGAAATTACCATGATGACCAATCCGCTGCAATTGTTTTCGGATAGCAAATTGTTTTTGTTTTGTGGAGGTGGAATTTTTAGTGCCATGTTTGGTGCATCGCGCTGCATAATGGACAAAACAGCCTACAATAAACTTTATAGTTTTTATTTAAACGATTTTACTGCCCAAATAAAGGAATGCAGTTTGCCTGACAAAGCATTCGAATCGTTTAACAGTATGATTTCCATCGAACGCAACAAAACAGACAGAGAATTATTTTTCAGCAATTTAGGAAATAATATAAAAGGCATTTCATTGTCCCGCGACAAGGTAATGCCTTATTATGGAGTTGCCGAAGCGCTGGGCAACGATTTTGCAAATGCTCATATTCAACAGCTCGATTTTCCATTCGATTATTCACACGAACAACCTTTTCCGGTTGGAAAATTATTTGAGCCCAATGAAGTTGACAAGGCTTTTTCGCGCGTTTTTGAAGATGCAGTTGAGTTTCTGAGTTGATAGTTTGAAGAAGTATTTCACAATATCCAGTTTAATAATCAGTATTCCATCTGATTAAGTAGTAAGAATTAAATAATGTCGTATTTTTCAAAGATGCGTTTATACAAAACAGTTGTAACTTCAAGTCCCATTTAGGGGAACCAACGGTCAGCGACCGAAGGGAGATAATTAGGGGCGGTTTATAATTGATTTTCACTGCGCCAAGCCCCTAAAGGGTTACAAACCTAAGGTTAATCAATTGCAATCCGTTCAAGATTTTACAAAACCCACAACCACAACGTGGTTAAATGTGATTAGCCATGTATGAAATGCATGGGAATGAAAATGTCATCCAACATCCAACCACAACGTGGTTGAATAAACCTGTCGCTGGTATAATTAACCATGTATGGAATGCATTGAAAATGGAAACCAACGCCGTTCCGTTCAACCACAACCTTGTTATATCCATTTCCCCTTCTCAATCCAAAAACTTCTCATCAAATTCCACATCGTGTTCCTTCAACAATTCTATCAATTCTTCTCGGTAGTTTTTTTCTTCGTGGTGTTTTTCCTGATTTTTTATATATTCAATCAGCCTGTCATTGTCGCAGAATGTATATGTAAACCAGCCATATCCATTTTGCCATGCTGTAAATTCGGGAAATAGATTATTGGTCTTTATGTAATCGGAACTTGCCAGTTTTATGTCTTTCACCAAATTCGCCACATCAACAGTTGGGTGTAAATGTGTGGCAATATGAATGTGATCTTCAACTCCACCAATACGGTACAAATGACATTTCTTATTTTCCAATACGCCCCAAATGTATCTAAACAGTTTATCTCTGTTATCTTTCGTGAGGGTTTTGTCTCTATATTTGGTGCTGAAAACAATCTGAATTAAACTGGATGTGTAAGTACTCATAATATTGATTTATAATTGATTAATTTGTTTTAATTATCATCCCCCAACCACAACGTGGTTAAATACGATTAACCATGTATGAAATGCATGGG
>JACDZH010000238.1 GCA_013426815.1 Paludibacter sp. | reverse complement strand
ATGAATATTGTTGATAAACAACCATATAACAAATTAATTCAAATAATGTCTTTTATAATAAATATATTTCTACGTCTTTCATATCGTATTATACAACGTTAAATAGCTACTTCTTCTTTCATCACATCCCCTTTATCATCCCCTCAATAAACGCAACTTCTTCCTCACTTAGCCCATATTTGGCATACAACTGGATATCTATCGTTTCTACCGACTGACTCCAATCAATGTCGGAAGTATTTGTGAAGTCTTGAAGGGGGACGAATTGAAAAGTTTTTGAAGTGGCATCTTGACTTGCTTTTGCCAAACTATGCTGAAAACGAGTGAATTTAGTGAAAAAATATTTTTTTAGATTTTCTGCTTTAGTTACATCTAATTCTAAATTAGCACCTAACACTAAATAAGATTCAGTACAAATCGTTTTAGGTTCACCAACAAAAGAATTCAAATTATCATCATTTAATTCAGTTCCGATATTATTTGCTCTAGGAATATAAACTTTATATCTATCAATCCATTCCTTTCTAACTGTAATTTCTGATCTTTCTACATATCCAATTTTTTTGCCTTTTCCATAACATATAATTGGATCAATAAGACCTTTATCTGTACTATTAAATCTTACATCATCAGTAAAATAACCTCTAAATCCAAATGGTCGTAAAACAGAAACGTATTTTGTCAGGCTTTCAAAATTCTTATAACTGCTCACTTTTTCAACGATTGAAATCGCAACTCCATGACGTATAAATGTGTCGGAATGTTCTGTTTTTAAAGTTCGGTAAACTGTAATAGGATTAGCATTAATTTGGTGTGTAACTACTTTGATTAACGACTGCTCATTATCGTAATTATTATTCCAAAGAAAGTAACAAATTCCACCTCTAATATTTGTTTTAGGAAATACTTGTTCAGGATTCAAAAAATCATGCAAAATGGCTATTCTTTTATCATTTAGCATATTATCTCTGAATTCATCAAGTCCTTTTCCTCCAGAATACCAACGTGATGGCATAATCAACGACACAAATTGTGGATTAATTTTTTTTGCTATTTCAACAAAGTTATTATAAATTGGCTTGGCACTTGCTTGTGCGCCGCCATCCATTTCCATATACGGCGGATTACTTACTATTGCGTTGAATTTCATATTGTCGTTGTTGTTTGATTTCAAATAAGTTTTACCTTGTTTTACTTTGTCGATAAAATTGCTTGGTTTGTTAATGATTTGGTTTATTAAATCTTCGAAATAGCGTGTATTTACTTTTGCCCTTCGGAAACCTGCTAATGTACGTTTGGTTATGCTTTTTGCCATCAGCGTTTTGCAAATCACAAATATATTTTCGGCCAGCGTTTTATCCCACAGTGCAAGTTGTTGTTCGAGTGTAGGAGCTGGGTTTAGTCCCATAGGATCGTCGGCTGCCAAGCGTGTGCGATAAATGCCGTAAGTCATATACAACGGATAAAGACCCGATTTGGAGTTAATTTCCAAAATGCGGCTATCAGTATTAAATACATTGCGGGTTACTTCGCCTTGCTCCACGTATCGGGGCTGTTCCTGCGGGTTTTCCATCGCTTCGTCGAAAAACACATAACCGCCCATACAGTCGCCCACATGCATATTCACCACACGCCAGGGAGTAAGTACCGTTTCTTTGTCGGGGTTACGGAAAGTACCAAAAATGGCTGTTATACGTGCAATGCGTTCTTCGATAGTTAGTTTGTCGGCAGCCATTGCCATAGCACGTATACGCTTTCCGGCAGCACGGAACACATCGGGTTCGTAGTATTTTTTAAAACTATTGAACAGTTGCTTACTCACGCCTTTGGGCATAAACTCGTCCCACGATTGCGGGTCAATCAGTTGTGCAAAATTGTGTATCGTAATTTCCTCGTTTTAGTCGTTTACTTCCGCACCGTAAATTAGCAACGGCATACGTATGGAAATACCCCGCAGAATTAAAACAGCACTATCGCGATTTTTTCGTTTTTCCTCTTTCTCCTTCAGTAGTTTTTTCTGTTCTTCGGTAAGTTCTTCTTTTTTGCGACCTTTCTTTTCAGCTTCTTCTAACTTGTCGTATTGTTCGTCAGTGAAACCCTGTTTGTTGATGTCAATATCGCTACTTTTAGGCATGGCTTTGGTGCTGCCGATGATTCCTTTCAGGTTGTCAAAATCGTTGAGTTCAAATACATCAAGTTTCATCAACGAATCGTTGTTATACAGATAGTTGTCCTCAAAACCATTGCGCACCACACGTTCGATATACACTTTTTTGAGTTGTTCCAACATGCCATCTACATTGTAGGCACTCATGCGAGAACCATCTACGGCAATTATAGGGCAGAAATTCAGGAATTCGCCCATAATGTCACGGTCTTGTACGGTAGTTTTACCAGCTTTAGCCGATATTTTGGCTGTTTCGGCTATTACTTTCAGTGTGCGGTCGGGTGCAAAGTCGAACACAAAACATTCTTCTTTTACCCGTCCGTTAATGTTGGCAGGCGTTTGTACACGGAAAATAGTTTGCATATATGCCGATGCCGAAGTATTGAACGAACCTGAAAGCATAAACACCGCTGTCCATGCTGGCACAGAAACGCCAGTAGTCAATCGTCCACACGAAAGTGTAATGGTGTAGGTTTCGTGCGAGTTTCCGCCAATGGCAGCTTTTACCTTTTCGAGTGATTCTTGGTTGGCTTTTTCGTCATCGTTATCGCCATCGCCAGCTACGTTCACTATGTTGAATTGTCCGAATATTGGGTGTGACTGGAGCATTGCACTCAGTGCTCGCGCCTCATTTACGCCCGGCACCATCCAAAATGAATGGCGGAAGTTATTGCGATAATCTTCTGTAGAGTATGGATAATTACTTGTTTCGTCGGTTTTTGTTATAAGGTTGAGGAATGAACGAACATCGCCATCGTGTATAAATTTACCTTCTTTGTTTATACGGAAAAATTCACGAAAATTTAACGCCACTTCTTCATCAATAAATTGCTTCATCAACTTTCCTAAGTCGTAGGTAAAAATATTCATACGTGGCAACGAAGCATAAGGATTGGGGTCGCCAAGGTGGACATTATCCCACTCGGTTTTGGCTCGTTGTTCCATCACATAATCCCAAGTGTAAATTGCCTCCTCTTTAAAGTCATCAAACAAGTTGAAAGGTGTACCCGAAAGATGTAATACTTTGGTGTCAGGTTTGACAAGCGCAGTCATTACGCTTTCACCAAGTTCGGTTTTTGTGCCTTCGTGGGCTTCGTCCACTATTATAAAATCCCATTGTGTAGCATACAATTCGTTGTTTTTATCAAAGTTGCCACCTACCAATTCCGAACCTCGCAAGTCCTGCATCGAAGCAAAATAAACATACTTGCTTTCCGATTTTTTACATTGTTTTTCGAGCGTTGCGAAAGTATCACCCTTTGTTTTAGAACCATATTTGTATTCGGATCGGTCGTAAAAAATCTTACCAAAATCTTCGAACCAGCCACCATCCACCACAGGGCGGTGTGTGAGTATGAGCGTTCTCGTAAAATCCATATCTTTCACCACTTGAAGCGTCGAAAGGGTTTTCCCAAAACGCATTTTGGCATTCCAAAGCATTTGGTTGGTTTTACGGAATTGCTTTTTGGTTTTGTCAATAGCCTCAAGTTATTCTGGGCGAAATACAATAGGATTGCGGTCGGTACTTATTTGAGCAATATTCAGCGAATCTTTTCCTGACTTTACAGCTGCAATGGCATTCTTAACTGTTTCTAGGTCGATAACAAACCACTCATTCGCTTTATTTTGTGTGTCGAAAGTTTTTCGTTTAATTCCGGAACGTATCAGAACGTTATGGACTTCGGCATCCGAAAAGGCTTGTATTGTCCCTTTTTGAGCATAAACTGAAACTTCGGTATAAAGTAAATCGTAATTTATACCAGCTGTTTGTGTGTATTGGTTGATGCGTTTTTTTGCAGCCTCATTCAGTGCTTTACTGTTCGGTTCGAGTCCCCAGATATTTTCGTTGTCTGAGGTTGCTTCCCCAATTTTCAGGCAGCCTTTATGTTCAGCATCGTTGATACGAAACACATAAATTAGTTTGAGTTTTAATGCCGAAGTAAATTTCATACGGTTTATTTTTTCATTAGGTCAATAAATCTTATTTTACGTCCTATTTCCTGACTTTGACAATGCGCCACCCTAAAAATTTTTCCAGAAATTTTCTTCAAATAATTTTTCGATAGACTTGTGCTTTGGTGTTAGGAGCATTGTTTTTGTGAAAGTATTTCTACTAACAGGCATATTTATTTTTATTGTCGTTACTGTTTTTGCAATGTTTAATACTTTATCGACGTAACTACTCAGCACCCCTAAGTTGATGATACAGAATATTTTATGAATTTGAC
>JACDZH010000237.1 GCA_013426815.1 Paludibacter sp. | reverse complement strand
ATTGGCTCCTCTTTTTTCAATCTAATCAAAATTCTTTTACCGGACAACAGTGATTGATAATCACAATTTGTTTATTCATTCAATAAAATGTACTTTTGCCATATAAAATAATGTCAACTAAAGTTTTTAATTTTAGGCATAATAAAAATGAAAACACTAATTAAAACTAGTATTATGGCAGTAGCCGTGTTGGCAGCTTCTTGCGCTGCAAAAGATGAAACGACAATCATTGTCAAACAATCTCCAAATATCTCGGATGGACTTATGACACCCGAAGTGTTGTGGTCATTTGGTCGAGTGGTAGGAGCACAGGTTTCGCCGGATGGAACTAAAGTATTGTACAGCGTTTCTTATTACAGTATTCCCGAAAACAAAGGAAATTCTGAGATTTTTGTGATGAACACCGATGGTTCTGATAAAAAACAAATTACTAAAACAGCTACACGCGAAGCTGCTGCCAAATGGATGAACGATAATGAGCATATAGCTTTTTTATCATCCGAAACTGGCACTATGCAACTTTGGACAATGAAAGCTGATGGCAGCGACAGGAAACAAATAAGTGATAGAAAAGAAGGAATTAACGACTTTGCTTTTTCACCCGACGAAACCAAACTGCTTTTTGTAGCTGACGTTAAATATGGCCAACGCACTGTAGATAAATATCCTGATCTTCCTAAAGCCAGTGGTGTTATTGTCAACGACTTGATGTATAAACATTGGGACGAATGGGTGCAAACCATTCCGCATCCATTTATTTCGGATTTTAATAGCGGAAAAATTGATAATATAATTGATATTCTAAATAACGAGCCATACGAAAGTCCTATGAAACCATTTGGTGGCATTGAGCAATTGGCCTGGAGTCACGACAGTAAAACGGTGGCTTACACTTGTCGCAAAAAAACAGGAAAAGAATATGCACTTTCGACGAATTCAGATATTTATTTCTATAACATGGAGACCAGGAAAACGGAAAATAAAACAGTTGGGATGATGGGTTACGATCAAAATCCAACTTTTTCACCCGACGGAAAATGGTTGGCATGGGAAAGTATGGAACATGATGGCTGCGAATCTGACAAAAATCGATTGTTTGTTATGAATCTTGAAACAGGTGTAAAGACTGATATTTCAAAAGATTTCGATCAAAACTCAACCGGATTAACGTGGACAGCAGATAGCAAATCTATCTATTTTATGAGTTGTTTTCATGCGTTGACACAAATTTATCGTGCTGACATTGTGGACAATAAAATCACTCAAATTACCAAAGGAGTTCACGATTATTCGTCAGTGGAACTGGCAAACGAAAAACTGATTGGCATTAAGCATTCTATGAGCAAACCTGATGAAATTTATGCAATAAATCCCAAAAGTGGAACCGAAACAGAACTTTCGTTCGAGAACAAAGAAATACTTGATAGACTGAGAATGGGAAAAGTAGAAGAACGTTGGATTGAAACCACCGATCATAAACAAATGTTGACTTGGGTTATTTATCCACCACATTTCGATAAAAACAAAAAATATCCAACTTTACTATTTTGCGAAGGCGGTCCGCAGTCTACGGTAAGTCAGTTTTGGTCATATCGCTGGAATTTTCAATTGATGGCTGCCAACGGTTACATTGTAGTTGCACCCAATCGTCGTGGTTTACCAAGTTTCGGACAGCAATGGTTGGAACAAATCAGCGGTGAATATGGTGGACAAAATATGCTTGATTATATCTCGGCAATCGATGCAATGGCAAAAGAACCATATATAAACAAAGATAAACTGGGCTGTGTGGGAGCAAGTTACGGTGGATTTTCGGTATATTGGTTAGCCGGTCATCATCAAAAACGTTTTAAAGCATTTCTTGCTCACGATGGCATGTTCAATCTCCCCCAACAGTATTTGGAAACAGAAGAAATGTGGTTTGTAAACTGGGATCTTGGCGGTGCATATTGGGACAAAGCCAATGCCATTGCGCAACGTTCTTACGCCAACTCTCCGCATTTGTTTGTTGATAAATGGGATACACCTATTTTGGTAATTCATGGCGAAAAGGATTATCGTATTCTTGCTTCACAGGGAATGGCAGCATTCAATGCGGCAATTTTGCGAGGCGTACCTGCCGAAATGCTTATTTTCCCTGATGAAAATCACTGGGTATTACAACCACAAAATGGCATATTGTGGCAACGTACATATTACGAATGGTTGGATAAATGGCTGAAATAAGCCACTCTCTATAAATTCCAAAATTTTAATAAATCCAAGCCCATTTTGAATTTTATCAAAGTGGGCTTTTTCTATGATAAAATAACTATTTTTGCTATAAATTTAAAATTATGCAACGTTTACTTACAACATTACATCTTGAGAATAGTATATGGAATTGAATAAGGAGATAATTGACGAACAGCAAATTATTGACAGATGTGTGCGCGGTGAATCGTGGGCACAAAAAAAAATATATGAGCAATATTCATCAGTCATGATGGGTGTTTGTGTTCGCTATGTTTCCGACAGAGAAACAGCTCGTGATTTATTACAGGAAGGATTTATTAAAGTGTTTACAAAGATTAATACTTTTTCCGGGGTTGGATCATTTGCTGGTTGGATGCGACGGATTTTTATTACAACTGCTTTAGAATATCTTCGTAAAAATGATGTCTTAAATCAAAGTTCAAATATTGACGATGTTGAGTATTATATTGAAGATGTGAACATTAGTGTTTTAGAAAAAATTTCGGTCGATGATTTAATGGATTGTATTACTCAACTTTCCGCAGGATACCGTACTGTTTTTAATTTATATGCTATTGAAGGTTATTCACATCTGGAAATTGCCAATATGCTTAATATCTCAGAGAATACTTCACGTTCGCAATTTATGAGAGCAAGAAAAATTTTACAAAAAAATGTTCATTCACTTTTCAACCAATAGCATGCAAGAAAATATAAATAATAACCAAGAGGATTTCTTCAGCGGAATTATCCGCCAAAAATTGGAAAACCACCAATTGCCGGTTGATGTTGCCGGTTGGTCTGAGATTGAAAAAAAATTGCACCCTAAAAAGCGAAAAAAAATAGTCCCTTTGTCGTGGATTTCAATTGGTTCAGCTGCTGTTTTAGCGTTGCTGTTTATGCTTCGTCCATTCTCCGAATTACCTTCAAACACTGCAAAATCGGAACTCAATAGAGTCAATCATGTTGAAAAAACAAACAAACAATTGGCAGTAGTACACAATCAGAAACTTGCAAAAAAAAATAAATCCATAGCTGTTTATAATTCTAAACAGCAAATTAAAAATCATAATTTATTATTAAATAAGGAATTAAATGGTACTGAAACCACAAGTTATGATTCCGAAATAAAAAATATAACGACTAAGGATTCTACATATAATAAAAAAACGACTAACGAAACAATTTCAAACAAACAAATAGTAAATGAAAATTTAGCTCAAAAAACTGCAAACTCAGAAGATTCTATTTATAACAATTCTCCAATAACCGATTTGCGAATTACCTTGGAAGAAGAACAATTAAATAAACCTATAGAAAAATCGAAAAACAGAAATAGTTGGTCACTTGCTGCAGTTTTAGGCTCGGGAGGTGGTGTTTCTCCAATTGCAAATAATCAGATGCTTACCGACAAAGGAAATACAGGTTTGGTGAGTGCTGCTACGAGTTATACGAGTATTCTTACACCAAATGATTTTTCAAATATCGTCCATTTTGCTCCCGTTTCAATCGGAATTGAAGTGCAAAAAAAATTAAATAAGAGTTGGGGGTTGGAAAGTGGATTGGTTTATACTTATTTAATGTCAACTTTCGAAAATCAGGGAACGCAACGTTCTGATGCCATATTGCATCTACATTACATTGGAGTACCTGTCAATATAGTGTTGCAGGTTTGGAATAATCCAAAATGGGGTTTATATCTTTCGGCTGGTGGAATGTTGGAAAAAGGGTTACAGTCGTTTTACAAACAAAATCAATACTCAGAAAATCAAACATATACTACAGAAGTGAGTTCAAAAATCGTTGGATTGCAGTGGTCTGTAAATACTTCAATTGGTACAACATACAAATTGAACCGAAAATTGGGAATATATTTTGAACCTAAAATTTCTTATTATCTCCAAAACAATCAACCCATGAGTGCCCGAACAGTTCATCCTTTTGTAATCGGTATGAATACAGGCTTACGATTCGGATTTTGAAAAATAGTTAATTTCGAGTATTATCACGAACCGGAATTATTAATAGACAAAGTCAAAGAATTTAGAATTAAAATATCATAAGCAAATTTTTAAAAATATTGAAATATACCTATAAAATAACTTAATGTTTAATAGACTTTATTTTGATTAATATTATATATCGCTGTTATTCAGCGTGATTCTTAAATTATGTAGACCAC
>JACDZH010000236.1 GCA_013426815.1 Paludibacter sp. | reverse complement strand
TAAGAATCACGCTGAATAACAGCGATATATAATATTAATCGAAATAAAGTCTATTGTCCATTACCTCTTGTAACATTTCGTTTTTTCGAATCAAATTCATTGTGGAAGAAGCCAGTTCTTGCGCTTTGTGGCGCAGTTCGTATTGCAATTGTTGATTTTTTAGTTCTTTAATTTCACGCTTTTTTGCCGAATTTTCGATTTCGAATGCTATTTTATGTTCCTGAATTTCCAATTCCTTGACTTTTTCCATTTCCATTGCACCTTGTATTGAACATTGATTTGTGTACCGAATAAAACCTACAATTAATAATACTATCAGTATAAAATAAATGGCAAATGCCAAGTTTGATTCGTACCATGCAGGTTCAATACTAAATTTGTAAGCACATTCAACTACATTCGACTCAAGCAACGAACGCGCTTTTACCCTAAAAACATAATTGCCACGTCCTAATTGTGTGTATTCCTTGATATTATCGGGGCTAAAATTGACCATATTTCGTCATAACCCTCAAGTAAAAAGCTGTATTGCACCATACCCGTTCCCCTATATTCGGGTGCGTTAAATTCAAAACGTAGCGATTTTAAATTGCTTGGAAGGTTTGTATTCAAAAATGGATTGTTTTCTGAGTTCGAAATATCAACATATTCGTTTCCATTTTTGGTAATATTTATATTCGATACAAAAACCTTAAAACTTGATTTTAATGTTGTAGGTTTAGCATTATTATTAATTATACTAAAACCATCTACGGTATTTAGAATTATGTTATTATTGTCGATGAAATTAAAATGCTCAAAACCAGTAATTATTTTTGGTTGTAAAATCCGATAAGTTAGCGAATCCATGTAATAGCCAATGTTTTTTTGTTTACGAGCAATTCCAATAAATTTACCAGAAACGCACCAAACATCACCATTTGGGGCTTCGTGCAAGCGCATGAAATTGGGTGTTGAAGCAAAAAGCTTATTCCATAATTTACAACTGTCCATACGGTTTGTACGACTATTGTACTTGTAAATACCTGATTCGGACGAGAAAATAAGTTCGTTATTTATTTTAAAAACAGTATTATTTTGTTTTGTTGGAAACCCATGTTTGTAGTACAATTTTACTGTTATAATACTGTCTTTTGCTGCGTTAAGTGTTAATCGGAACATTCCTTTTAACCAGTGGCTAAACCAAATTGTCTCATCTTTGTCTTCTTCGAACATTGTACTCGATTCTGAGAAATTTCCTTTAATAAAATGGGAAAATTTCCAGGTATTATTATTTTTCTTTAATACGAATAATCCTTTATAACTGCAGCCAATAATCCAATCTTTATGCTTCGAAAAAGTTTTAAAATTCCAAGTACCAGTAAGATAGGGTATCTTTTCAATCTGATTTTTCGAAATAATGTAAGCACCGATGTCGTTGCCACAAAATAGCGTACCATCAATTTCGGTTAGGCACCACACTTGTCCTTGCATTCCTTTTACTAACTTCAATTGTGGTAGAAATGGGGAGTAAATTGAAGGGAAAGGATGCAGTATATAGTCCCTGATTTGTTCCTAGATAGTGCGATTTTTTGTATAAAATAGAAGTATATCCTGCACCATACAAATAATTCTTACCGAATAGACTTTTTACGGAACTACTTAACAATACATAGTCAATACCATTATCTAAACCGAGCCACAAATTAGCTTGATTGTCAAAAGTCATGCTCAGTATTGTATTATTTTGTAAACCCGCGAGGGTATTGAGGTATTCTATCGATTTGTTGGATAAATCCAACACAGCCAATCCTTTTTGAACTGTTCCGAATGCCAACTTATTTTTGCTAATAGCTGCACAAAAAACTTGATTTTCTTTCAAATAATTCTCAATTCCAGTTACATAAGGCAAAGTTGTCATTCCATTAAAAATGTAGACACCGTAAAAATTAGTTACAAATAATATGTTTCGGGCATCGAGAGGTAGAATTGCACAAACTTTTTTGTTTGCCAAAATATCGGAGTCTGGCAATTTCAGAAACTGCTTACCATGCATCATAAATGCACCATATTGACTATTTGTAACAATAAAAGCTTCGTTTACATAAGCTGCAACATCGATTTTGCAATGAAAGCTTATTTTTTCAATTTTAGTTCCATTGTATTCGAAAATTGAATTTTCGCCCCAGAAATAGACTTTTTTTGCCCCTTCTGTAATTGAATACAGGGCATTTGATTCTAATTTGGAAATATTTAAACTTTCAGAAAGAGAATGATACTCCAGCTGATTATTTTCAATTAAGTTATAGTATCCAAATTCGTTAAAAGTAGATGCGTATAACCTACCATCAGTACTATATAGTAATGAGCGAAGATTGGTTTTATTTTTTATAACAAAATTAGTCCACTCGGCACCATCAAATCTCAACAAGCCATTGTTATTGGCAAAATATAGGACGTTATTTTTATCCTGAGCAATTGCCCAATTTTGAGTGCCCGATTTATAATTGTCGCGATAAAAATTTTGTACTAATGGATAACTTGCAAAAAGTGTGTTACTTAAAATGATAGTAAGAGCCAAAAATAATTGCTTCATTTGAATGAGTATTTAACAAACTGTGTTAATTTTTTCTTAAACAAAGTTCAATTTTACAACTTTTTGTTCATTTAAATTTCATATTGATTTATGTTGTACAACACATTAATTTTTAAAGTGTTGATAAGCAGACATTAATAAAGTTTTGTTGCGTATTTTTGAGTACTGATTAATTGTCATTTTTGTATTTTTGCGTTGTACATAATTTGTATTTTGCTAAGTGGAAACCTATCTTTGTAAAAAGTTAATCTGAAATATTTTTCAATTTTTATATATGTAAAAATGATGAAAAAACATTTTTTAATTTTAAAAATCACATTTTTTTCAATGTTATCAATTGTAAACATAATACAAGCACAATTGAACACTGAAGTATTCGAAACTTCGGCAAAGGGGAATAAACTTACAAATATTGGAACTTCAACCAATATAAAATCAACTTGTGAAATTAAAATTCTACCAACTCAAAAATTTCAAAAAATTATAGGTTTTGGAGGTTCATTTACTGAGGCTTCGGCTTATTTATTGAATAAAATGAGTGCTGCCAAAAGAGCTGAAATAATAGAAGCATATTTTGGAGAAAACGGCGCACATTACTCACTCACTCACCCGTACCCATATAAATTCATGCGATTTTTCGTTAGGTCATTATTCATACTCACCCACGGCGGGCGATAAGGAGTTGAACGATTTTTCGATTGCCCCCGACCGCGACGATATAATACCGATGATACAAGATGCTAAAAAAGTGTCGAAGGATGGTTTCAAAATCATTTCGTCACCTTGGACAGCACCACCTTGGATGAAAGACAATAAGGATTGGCGCGGTGGAAAATTATTGCCTGAATATTACGATACATGGGCTTTGTATTTTTCGAAATACCTTACAGCCTACCAAACTGAAGGAATTGATATATGGGGAATAACCGTTGAAAATGAACCACTTGGATGTGGAAATAATTGGGAGAGTATGCACTATACTCCACAAGAAATTACCAATTTTGTAAGTAAGCATTTGGGCAAAAAATTATTAGATGACGGGCACAATGTAAAAATACTTGGTTACGACCAAAATAGGGGTGAAGAATTGCAGAAATGGGCAGATGTAATGTATGCCAACTACGAAAGCTCAAAATATTACGATGGTATTGCTATTCATTGGTATGCAAGTACTTACGATTGGTTTCCGGCTTCGCTTCAATATACACACAAAGCATCATCTAACAAAATGATAATTCAGACAGAAGCTTGTGTGGATTCCGAAATTCCGTATTGGAACGATGATGTTTGGTATTGGAAAAAAGAAGCCACCGATTGGGGCTGGGATTGGGCATCGGAAAAGGAGAAGTATTTACATCCAAAATATGCTCCTGTTTACAGATATGCGGCTGATATAATTGGTTGCATGAATAATTGGGTAAATGGCTGGGTAGATTGGAATATGGTGCTCGATAAGCAAGGAGGTCCAAATTGGTTTAAAAACTGGTGTATAGCACCTGTAATTGTTGACCCTGACCTTGACGAAGTGTATTACACACCACTGTTTTATGTAATGGCACATTTTAGTAAATTTATTCGACCAGAAGCTGTACGCATAGGTGTTGATAATACTGATCCGGAACTAATGGTTACGGCAGCACAAAATCCGGATGGTTCAATTGCTGTTATTATTCTAAATCAGCATATTAAGCCAAAAAAATTCACAATAAAACTAGGTACAGCGAGTCAGTTCATTTCAATCTCGGGCGAGGCATTACAAACAGTTGTGTTAAAAATGGAAAAATCAAATCACATGCTTTAAATCATAAAATTAACGTAACTACTCAGCACCCCTAAGTTGATGATACAGAATATTTTATGAATTTGAC
>JACDZH010000235.1 GCA_013426815.1 Paludibacter sp. | reverse complement strand
CCATAACGGACTTACACCGTCAAATATACTCGCCATGCTCGGCGCACAATAAAAATCCCTTGTCTGAAAACTCAGACAAGGGATTCCCGCATCAAAAATCGGTTATTGAATCTACTGTCTATTTTTCACAAGAAACTGTTCCGTCGGCATTAAAAGTAACCGATTTACGTGTTCTGTTCAAATCCATAAATACTTTATATTGAAAACTTGCATCTGCTAAGGTGAATTTTTCGGCACGTTTTTTCACAATGTAAGTCGAAAAGTTAGCTGTTACTACCGCCGATACTTCAGCAGGAACATCTGTATAAAGAATTCTTTCGCCTTTTAAAATATATGTTCCTGTTGCATCGAATACTAATTTTACAGGTTCTTCTGTCGCGATGCAAACCATAACTTCAGTTACAACACCTTGACAAATTGTGTCGATCTGAGCATGAATTATTGTGTAGCCTGCATAATTAGCAAGAATGTATTCGTTGATTGTTACAGATAAAGAATCAATTGCAATTTCGTTATCGAAATGGCGTGGATGACCAGGACCGGCCAGACTGTCGGGTTTTGGTACATGACCTCTACCATGTCCACCGCCGGGTCCGCCACGATGGTGACCTCTGCCAATACTGTTTGTTCTGATACTATCTGAGACACATAAGCTATCAGCTGCAATACCTTGAATAGAGTTGTTTGAATAATACAAAACAGAACCAACTTTTGTAAATGCAATTGATTCGCCAGTATTCAGTGTGGCAATAACTTCCGAACCAACGGTTGCTGTTGAAACGATTGCGGTTGCAGGATAATTATCTGCTACATAAGCCGCTATGCTAGAGGATGTTGAACTCGATACACTTGCTACTCCGGCAAGGTCTTCATTACTGTTGCATGAAACCATAATGGCTGCTAATGCAAGAATTAAAAAAATGGTCTTTTTCATTACGATAAAATTTTAATTGTTATTTAATGTTTTTAGTTTAGCGGGAAGTAATTAATGTTTCATTCTGTTTATTTATAAATTCGGTACAAAAATAGATTTACAACAAAAGTGAGAAAATCAAATTCAGTGGAAAGTACGAATTTATAAGTGAGACCTGTATTTATTACAATTCTTCACTATATAATTTTTGAGTTTCTTTATGAAAAAAGGATAAACAGATTCTTATTGAAATGAATAATTGTACGATTAGTTACTGATATTAATATTTTTTTACGAAATAAATCACTAAAAAATATAGAATTAATTCGAATTTTAAAACTAAAGTTCAACAGCTTTAGAAGTCAAATTGAATAAACTGCTTAATAAATACGCTCTTTAACTTCTAATAATTAACAATAATGTGATATATCTGAAATATTATGAGTATTTTTGGGGGTTGAAAAAAAAAGCGGAATTTTCAGTATTTTTTGTGTATTTCTTGTAAAAAAAATAGTTCTACTACTATTAGTGTGGGTTGATGTTAATTTAAAAAATCAAGTTCATATTTGCAAATATTTTTTCACATTAGAATCAATTTGTTTCTTCTCAAAATTTTAAGTATCAGATAATACAATATCTTCGTTATTGTATTACATATCAAATTTTTAAGAATCTATTTTAAATATTTTCTTTGAAAATATATAAGTAATATGAAATAATTATTGATATGTTTTATGTAATTAATGTCCAACTAAACATTCTTTTAACGCGTAACTAAATACTTGAACTACAAAAAACTTTGTGAACATTTATTTTCTCAATTTTTATGACTGTGTGGAACTATGTGTTTTAATTGTTAATTGTCATAATTCACACACGAATTCAAGTAGAAAAAAAATAAAATTGAAAAAAAATGAACAAAAAAATTATCATTATCAGTACATTATTTATTGTATTGATAGTTAGCAGTTGTAAACATGCTAATCAAAGTAAAGGAAAAACTGACAACGGTACAAAAGCAGGTAAAGAAGTTTCGGATGTAAACCAAACCATGAATACGCCTAAACAGATTATTGCAAAACCTGAAATGCCTGTACTTTGTTATCACCGCATCAAAGATGGCAAAAAAGGGGATTACACTGTAAGCCGAGCTACTTTTTCTTCGCATATAAAAATGTTAGCCGATAGTGGTTACCATTCTATATTACCGCTACAATTATATGATTATCTGGTTTACAACAAAGCTTTGCCCGAAAAACCTTTTATAATAAGTTTTGATGACTCGAGAGTTGAACATTTCGCTCTTGCAGCTCCAATATTGGAAAAACATGGATTCAGAGGTGTTTTCTTTATCATGACTATCACTTATAATAAGAAAAATTACATGACCAAGGAAGAAATTGCACAGTTGTCAAAAGCTGGACATACTATTGGGTTGCATAGCTGGGATCATACCATGGTGACAAAATATAAAGAAGCAACTGATTGGCAGAAACAGGTTGTAGAACCAAAAAAAATGTTAGAAAAAATTGTGAGTAAAAAAGTTGAATATTGGGCATATCCGAACGGAGTATACGACCATAAAGGAGCTAAAGATTTAAGTAAGCACTTTAAACTATCATTTACACTGTTTTCAAAACGAGATTCAATAGTTCCATTGCAAACCATACGCAGAATTATTGTTCCTGAATGTAAGCCACAGGAACTACTTAAATCAATACGTAGAGCTTTTAAGTCAAAATAAGTATATATTATCCGGTATCAATTATTTAATTAATAAACATTTACCCTAAACAAATGAACTCAAAACACATTATTCCATTAGCTCTGTTGTTAATTTTAATCTTCAGCGGATGTAATCAGAAAAGTGATAAAAAAGCAGGCGGAAAATCGTTAATACAACTAGAAGAAACTGTTATAGTACCTGTAGATACACTCGCCTATCAAAAAAAATTAATAGCACTGGCAAATGGTGATACCACGGGTTTTTGGCCCAACCATCTTCGCACTTATCCAATAGATGGTGCAATTCTACCCTTCAAAAGAATTGTGGCTTATTATGGTAATTTATACTCAAAAAAAATGGGAGTTCTGGGTGAATATCCACCAAAAGAAGTATGGAAAAAATTAACTGTGGAAATGAACGCATGGAAAAAAGCTGACCCGGCAACTCCTGTTCAACCTGCCATACATTACATTGCAGTGGTGGCACAAGGAATTCCAATGAAAGACAATACCTATTGTAAACGTATGCCCGATGCACAGATTGATTCTGCATTGGCAATAGCTAAAATGGGGAATGCCATTGTTTTTCTGGATATTCAGGTGGCAAAAAGTAATTTGAAACATGAAGTTCCACTTTTGGAAAAATACCTGAAAATGCCACAAGTACATCTGGGAATTGATCCCGAATTTTCGATGAAAGATGGCGGCATTCCCGGTCATAAAATTGGAAATATGGATGCAAGTGACATAAACTTCTGTTCGGAATATCTTGCCAAATTGGTAAAAGACAACAATTTAACCCCAAAGATTCTTGTAGTACATCGCTTTACGCAAGGTATGATAAAAAACTATCAAAATATTAAGTTGCGTCCCGAAGTACAGATCGTAATGAATATGGATGGTTGGGGTGAACCAATACTTAAGTACAGCACATATATCCGATATATCAAACGCGAACCTGTTCAGTTTACAGGATTCAAATTATTTTACAAAAATGATTTGAAAAAAGCTCCAAATCACTTGTTAACTCCAACTGAGCTGATGGAATTGAAACCACAACCGATATATATTCAATATCAATAAATAAATCAGGAAACAGTCATTTTACAAACAATCGAATTTGTAAAATGTACTTTAGCAAATGCCGATGGCGGACATGATTGGTGGCATATTTCAAGGGTTTGGCAATTGTCGAAAGTTATTGCCGAATCCGAACAAGCATCGCTTTTTGTGGTTGAGTTGGGAGCTTTGCTTCATGATATTGCCGATGCAAAGTTTCATGACGGAAATGAAGAACTTGGTCCAAATAAAGCAACTGTGCTTTTGAATACTTTGGGAGTAGAAACTACAGTAATAAAACATGTTGAAAATATTATTCGTCATATTTCATTCAAATGTGGAAACGAAAAACATCAATTTATGTCATTGGAAATGAGAATTGTAAAGGATGCTTACCGACTTGATGCCATTGGCAATTGGCATTGCACAAACCTTTAATTATGGTGGTTTAAAAAACAGGGAAATATATAATCCAGAAATAAAGCCAAAATTGAATATGACTAAGAACGAATACAAATAGAGTACTGCTCCCAACCTTGATAATTTTTTCGAGAAACTATTGTTGTTGAAAGACAGAATGAATACTACCATCGGAATACGAATGGCAGAACGACGACATAAATTTATGGAAAATTATCTGGAAGAATTTTACAAGGAGTGGAAATTTGAGATTAGATTTCTTGCTGAATGTTTTTTATATTAGACATTATTTCGATTAATATTATTTATCGCCCCTATTCAGCGTAATTCGA
>JACDZH010000234.1 GCA_013426815.1 Paludibacter sp. | reverse complement strand
ATCGAGCAAAAAATATAGGACTTTATAAACACACTCTAATTAATGTCCAGCTAAACAGTCTTATAAGGCATAACTAAATACTTGTAACTACTTACCCCCCTGATTTCACACACATTATTCGTTATAAAGCCAAAATATTTATAAAAAATTAACTTGTAGAACTCAAGAAATCATTAAACGTAATATTTAAATTCAATGTTCATAGTGAAATTGCAAAATAATTTAATAAACCCTTTAAATTTACTACGTTTTTCAATCAAATTTTGTAAATTTGCAACACTTAAAATTCGTTATTAAGTCAATTATTTAAACCACAGAAATACTGAAATAAATTCTCAAACAAGTCTTTCAAACAATTTAATCGAATATTATGACCATCCGCCAACTCTCCGTATTTATCGAAAATAAAACTGGATACCTTAATCAAGTTTTAGCTGTTCTTGCAAAGTATAATATCAATATTGTTGCCCTTACTGTTGCCGATACAAGTGATTATGGTATTTTACGTGCCATAGTTTCAGACCCCGAAAAAGTATTGTATGTGCTTCGTGCTGAACAGTTTTCCGTTCGTATCCACGACATTCTTTCGCTTGAAATGGATTCCGCTCCTGGTTCAATGTCGCTTCTTTTGGACTTGTTCACTTCTGCTGATATTTGTATCGAATATGTTTACGCTTTCAGTTTTGGCAGTAAATCTATTCTAATGTTACGTACTGATAATCGCGAAAAATCCATTGAAGTAATTTTAAGAAATCAACTGAAATCTATTAGTGAGGATGATCTTAAATAGAAGTTAGTAACGTAATCCTAAACCAAGGAAAAAAAATATGATTTGGAATAAAGAAATAGAATGTATGGGCAGCCAGGAAATGCGTGCATTACAAACCGAACGACTAAAGCAATTGGTAAATCACGTTTACACAAACGTGGCATTTTATCGGAAACGAATGAACGAAATGGGCGTTAAACCGTCTGATATTATATCGATTGACGATATTGTAAAATTACCTTTTACATACAAAACCGAATTGCGCGATCATTATCCATTCGGCTTGTTTGCTGTACCAATGAAAGATATTGTGCGGTTACATGCTTCGAGTGGAACAACTGGAAAGCCCACAACTGTAGGTTATACTAAAAACGATATTGAAAACTGGCGTGAAGTGTTGGCTCGATGTTTGACAATGGCAGGTGTTTCTGCCAACGATATAATGCAGGTTTCCTATGGTTACGGTTTGTTTACCGGTGGACTTGGAGTTCATTATGGTGCCGAAACTATTGGCTGTTCGGTTATACCTATTTCGGGTGGAAATACACGTCGCCAATTACAATTAATGTCTGATTTTGGTTCTACTGTATTGGCTTGCACACCATCGTATGCTTTACATTTAGCCGATGCAATATCAGAAAATGGTTATTCGTTGGCTGATATGAAATTGAAAGTTGGTGTTTTCGGTGCTGAACCATGTACGGAAAATATGCGTATGGAGTTGGAAAAGAAGTGGAATATTAAAGCTTATGACATTTACGGATTGAGTGAAATTATGGGACCAGGTGTGGCAAACGACTGCATTCAACACACTGGATTACACATTCACGAAGATCATTTCTTCCCCGAAATTGTACATCCCGATGGTAAAGAACCACTTGCTGACGGCTTGGAAGGAGAATTGGTTTTTACAACACTTACCAAGGAAGGAATTCCATTGTTGCGCTATAATACACGCGATTTGTCAACACTTAACCGAGAAACTTGCAAATGTGGACGAACTTTGGTACGCATGAAGAAAATTACCGGTCGCAGCGATGATATGTTAATTATTAGGGGAGTAAATCTTTTCCCATCGCAAATTGAACATGTATTGCTCGAAATGGGCGAAACGAGTGCTCATTACATGTTTTATGTCGACATTGTAAACAATTTAGATACACTTGAACTGAAAGTAGAATTGGACGAAACACAACTGACCGATACCATTCGCGATTTACAAAACTTGTCTCGTAAAATTGAACATGCACTCAACAGTGCCATTGGATTAAGTGTAAAAGTTACTTTAGTAGAACCAAAAACCATTGCCAGAAGTGAAGGGAAAGCAATCAGAGTTGTAGATAACAGGAAAAAATAATTTGAAGAGTCCCGCAAAAGCTGGATGTACGCTTCGCTACAATTTGAAAGGCTTGAAAGGTTTGAAAAGTTTGAGAAGTTTGAGAAAATGTTTGTTGAATTTTTTTTATTAAGTAAATCCAATTGTTAATAGGATTTTACGTTCAATAAATTTGTGAAATTCGTTTTAAATAGTGAAATTTGTACATGTTATGACAACGATACCAAATACAATAGTCGATGAACTTTTTGCTCAGTTTGGCGAATCAGATATTACCCGATTATCTATTCGAGAAGTTGGAAAATTGGTTGCTCAGATAGAACAACATAGCGGACAAGAATTTATCCACATGGAAATGGGTGTTCCGGGTTTACCGGCTTCAATTATAGGCATTCAAGCCGAAAAAGATGCATTGGATAATGGTTTGGCTGCTTTGTATCCTAATATTGAAGGAATTCCATTTGCAAAAACAGAAATTGCCTGTTTTGCCCGATTGTTTATGGATATCGATGTTTCTCCTGAATGCTGTATACCTACAGTAGGAGGGATGCAGGGAAGTTTTGCAGCTTTGTTGACAGCAGCACGTACAAATCCCGAAAAACCGTACACTCTTTTTATCGACCCTGGTTTTCCGGTTCAGAAATCGCAGTTACATTTGTTGGGTGTTCCGTTTAAATCATTTGATATTCTGAATTTCAGAGGAGAAAAACTGAAAGAAAAATTAGAATCTTTTCTCAAAGAAGACAATATTTGTTCCATCTGTTATTCGTCACCCAACAATCCGTCGTGGATTAATTTTACCGAAAAGGAATTAAAAACAATTGGCGAATTGGCAACAAAGTATGATGTTATTGTGATAGAAGATTTAGCCTATTTCGCCATGGATTTCAGACAACATTACGGCATAGCAGGAATTGCACCTTTTCAGCCTACGGTGGCTCATTACACCAACAATTACATTTTGTTGCTTTCCGCTTCCAAAATTTTCAGTTACGCCGGACAACGTATTGGTATGATGATAACGAGCGAAAACCTTAAAACAAGGCGTTATTCAAATCTGAAAAATTATTTTACAAGTGATGTTTTTGCTCATTTTATGGCGTATGGTGTGTTGTATGCTACAACTGCAGGAACTTCGCACACAGCACAATTCGCATTAGCAAGCATATTAAAAGCCGCAAATGATGGACAAATTGATTTTGTAAATGAACTTCATCCCTACCGCGAAAAGGCTCGACTAATGAAAGATTTATTTCTCAAGTACGGGTTTTACATTGTTTATAATGATGAAAATTGTGAACTGGCAGATGGTTTTTATTTTACTATTGCCTATCCCTGCATGACGAGCGGTGAATTGATGAAAACTTTTCTTTATTACGGCATTAGTGCAATTTCGTTGGTAATAACAGGAAGTGAAAATCCAAACGGTTTGCGTGCTTGTGTTTCGTTTGTAAGATTGGATCAAATGAACATATTGGAAGAACGATTGAAAGCATTTGTTGCTTCAATAAACTAAGTAAAAAAAACATCAGTACCTTTGATTGTGACAGTTATAATTTCAAACTTAATTGTTTGACTAATAAAATTTTACTCTATTCAACAATCTATTTTTTTTCGTTTACGCTCAATATATACATTTCATTCGATAAATATGCTTAATCAACAGATTTATATCAGAATTCACCTTCGAAATTCCAGAAAAATTACATACTTCAATTTTAATAATATTCCTACCACTAAATTTGACAATACCAAAAACCGAGCTAGTTTATTATTTTTATTTTTTTATCAATCCATATCTGTATTCATCACAAATCTTGTCATTTTTAATTACAGATTTTTCGAATATGCATTCTAATTTAAATCCAGCTTTCTCAAGTACTCGTTGAGACGGTTTGTTGAAATCAAAAACACCCGAGTAAATTCTTACCAACCTAAGTTCAGTAAATCCATATTCAGTAAGCAAATTAACTGAATTGGTAGCAATTCCCTTTCCCCAAAAAGTTTCACCAAGCCAATAACCAATCTCGGCAGTCAGTTTGTATACATCCGATTGTCTGATAAGTCCAATACTGCCCGCAAATTCACCGTTGTATTCAATTGCAAATGTAACTTGTGGTTGCTCACTATGACAATATTCTATAAAGTCGCGGGCATTACTTTCTGTATAAGGGTATGGAATGTAATCGCGAAGATTATCCCATATTTTTTTATTATTACAAAGTTCGGCAAGTATTATTGCATCAGTGTTTTTAAATGCCCTGAGAATTACTTTATGATCTTTTAGTTCCATATTAATTAGGGTCTGCTGTTAAACTCAGACTACGTTTATATATAAAATTTGACGAG
>JACDZH010000233.1 GCA_013426815.1 Paludibacter sp. | reverse complement strand
CTTTTTTCTACTCATTTTTTGATCGAAGTACGCTTAATCCTGAAGAACCGTTTTTTCTATATATATCCACCGGGCTTGTCCAACCACCGGTTCAGATTGTGGTTCCGCTGCGCTTCACACAATCTAACCTTGTTCGTTAGCCAAGGTTATTTGTCGACAAGTTTGTACTGAATTGAGCAATTAAAATAAGACTTTGCACCTTTTTGACTAGTATCATCCTCGATGATGCTACCTTGATCGAAACGCTTATCACCATCCTGTTGTAGCACCTTCATATTTACATATACATGTTCCATGAATCTCATATCTGCTACGGATTTAAATTTGTTGCGGAGCGCAAGGTAGACTTCTTTTGGTGATTCGGCAAAATAAAATCCCCAATAAGTAGCATCTCCCCCGCTATATCCTTGACCATCTCCCTTAAAAAAGCTGTACCCAGCTGCAACAATAGTCAAACCATGCAGTTTGACTGGTGTCTCAAAACGATATATTTCGTCAACTGAATTTTTATCAATTTGTTTAGTGTCAAACCAAACTCCTTTGTTTCCAATTTTTTTGTATGTTCCTAGTTTTTCATATGCAGTTTTGTTGTTTTCTATATGTGAAAAAGTATTCAATTGGCATGTGGAAAAATTTTGAAATAATTCTGCTATGCCAGGTGTGGATTCATTATCAATTTTCTGTGTCGCACATCCGCCAGCGATAAGAAGCAAGACAACAAACGAGACTAAAAAAAATTTCATGGACATACTCCTATGGGGCTAACGTAGAAGTGAGCCGCCTGCGCGGCCTTTCGCGCAGGTCCGCTCGACTGCCGGGTTGGGCCTATAGCATCCCATTGGCGTAAAGGATGCGAGCCGTGTCATAACCGTCGATGAGAGTGACCCGGCAAGTGCGCGAGTAGTTCGAGAGGGCGAATGCTTCCACAGTCTTTCGGACGGCAGGGGTAATCCGGTGGCAGTGCTGAACCACGAAGACATCTGCCGGGGTGTTGAACAGACGGTAGATTTGATCCCCATTTTTTCCACAGTCAGCCATGGTCATTTCATGAAACCGCGCTGGCCCTTTGAGAAGAAATGCAGCAGACATCCTTTTGCCTTCGACAGATAGGTTGCTTGAAAAGAGATCGCACTCCTCACCACCCCAATCACTCGGGACGTTCGCTTCGCCAAGAAGCCGACAAAATAGCTCCTTCACATCCCGCTCAGGGATGTTTTTCAGGAGGTTGAATTGATTGGTAGTTGGTGTCCAGCGAAAGTCAGTTTGGGAAAACTGGTCGATGCTCTGAACGGGAAGATACATGGAGTCGATAAGTCTCAGGTCTATACCGGCCCCTGTGCGTTCAATGAGATCACCGATGACGTATGGAACTGCCCGGATCGTCGTGCTATCAATTTCCGTAACTGCGCAGAACGCAAATAGGTTTGTGGAACCACTAAGGCGCGAATATGCAGTATCAGTCACAAGCCCACTCTTCGAGAAGTCGATAACCAGCTTCATTCCGGGAAGTATGTCGCTGACGTTCTCGGACAATGAGACGAGTGGAGTGCGGTTTGCTGCGCCAAAACCCTTCCCATAGAAGTGCCCCTGATAGGTAAAGCGCACACCTGGCGCCAGCTTGCCTTCAGCCACCAACCGATGAAACGGATGAATGCCTTCAGTTCGAAGAAATCCAAGGAGCTGAGGACCGAGGAGGTTTGCAAGAACGACTTTGCTAGGCTGGGAGTCCGGCGACTGCAAGGCTTGAGCGACCTGAGGTGGCAATTGCCTTTCATCCAATAACTCAAGTAGTCGTTGCGTGCTGACATACCACGACCGTACTGCTTCAGTGCTCATGGTCTAGAGGCCCAACGTCGAAGCTCAGGGGCGCGCCGCTTTCGGCGCGTCCCTTGGAGCGTAGTGTTGACCATGTACTCATTGCATTGAATGAAGGCCAATCATATTGCCTTCAGTATCGACAACCATCGCAATAAAGCCATGCTGACCAATCGACATCTTGCCTTTGAAGATTTTTCCTCCGTGAGATGCGGCTCGTTCAGCTTCAACTGAACAATCCTCACAAGAGAAATAGACCAAAGTACTGCCCCCAGAAGGGCACCCGGCCATTTTCACCAGTGTGCCAGCTGCACCAGAGCCTTCCATTGACATCGGAAAAGCCCACATTTCCATTTCAGGGAAGCCCTCGGGGTCAGGGTTCTTCAACTCTTCTAATGTGCCTTGAAACACAACTTCGTAAAATGCCTTTGCACGGGGCATGTCCTGAACGTAGATTTCAAACCAACCAACTGGATTACTTTTCATGGTGCTTCTCCTTTTGTGAACAAATTGTGAGTAGGTCTAACGTTGGAGTTGAGCCAAGCGCCTTGCCGGGGTGGGTCGGCTCGAACGACGGGTTAGGCCCCACCGGGCTCACCGTGCCCTTGGCTTGTAGTTGCCGCTCGCGGCGTCATAGTCAAGGCAACGCTCAAGTCCGAAGCCCTGCCAAAGCGTGTCCAAGAGCGGACGCACAAAGTCGTCGACGTTTGCCGACTCCAGGCTCTCTATCCAAACTTCGGGCGCGACTAAGTGTGCCCGGTCAGGCCCCGAGTAGCCTCGTCTCGGGAAGAATGCGTCGACGGTCAGTTCATAGTTCTCGACATGCAACATGGAGAAGCTAACTACCGCCGGGCCTGAGAGGCCTGAATCCTTGGCGAGAGCGAGGATGGTTGCGCTGCGCTCACGAAACCATTTGGTCATGTCTAGCGACCACACGATCAACTTCTCCGGCATGGTGGGGTGTTGCTGAAAGGTCCCGCCGCCTAGAGATGCTGCCTCGACTGAGCCATTTCGAAATGCCTGGACATAGCCATATTGTCCGTCGTCTGGATTTCCGCCTGGGTAGACGACGAGCCCATCAAGGTTGAAGACGCGACTTCCGCCGCCCCAGTCTGCTTCCAGCAATCTTGTGAATGGGTTGCCATGGAGCGCCTGCAAGTCGATTCGTTGCCGTCCGGCAAGGCCAGCTATCGGTACAAAGTGGAGCGCGCGTATTGGTCCAGCAATGAGTGGCTTTGGACTTCTTCTTGCGATCAGGGTCTCGGTCCTCCGCGCGACGAACGCTCTTGCTTGTTCCGCCAGTGAGGCCGTGCGATCGAACGCCATTCGCAGTTGATCGAAAGTAAGGTCCGATGTCGTGGTGCCGTTTCGCATGACAAACCGCCGTGATGTGTTGACCTTGACTCCATGCGGCCCTTGGTACGAGGCCGGCACGCGCAGCACAAGTACGTAGCCGCCGGCCAATTCGACTCGATGAACTCGTAAGCCGAGAACTCGAGGTTCGAGGCCCGCTTCCAGAACCTGACCAATACGGCGTTCGAGTGCGTCGGCAGGTTCAGTTGTGATCGGCACTAGCGACGAGGCGACCCCGTCAACTTCTTCCACGCCGAACACTAAGTCTCCTCCGTCGGCGTTCGCCAGCGCGGCAACGTCCTTGAGGAGTTCGTGCTTGTCGCGGTCGGACTGACCGGGTGCTTCCTTCTTGAACTCAATCGTGGCGGACTCAGGCCATTTCTCTTTGCAGATAGCCTGAAGGAGTTCAACCGTGACGGATGCGAGATCGGTTGCGAGCATTTGCGTGTTCCGTTGGTCGGTAGTCGGCCTCTGTTTGTGGGGCCTAACGTGGAATTCACCGGAAACTTTGGAGCGCAGCGGAAAAGATTTCCGGTGAAATGATTTGTTGGCAGCTTATTAATTAAATAGTTTTTCTACGTCTTTAAGATTTAGAGCTATTTTCTTTTCATCAAAAAACTCGTTTTGATGTTTAACAGATCTAGGATCAAACAATATCCGCTTGAGCCAATTATGTACTGGATATTTCCCTTCTGAATTATCGAGATGTGGAATGTTTAAGAACAAAAGTGCTATATCATTTCTTTTCGACTTTTTAACGATGGCGATATGTAACATAAGAAACAAACAAGGCAAATCAGCCAACTCCCTGCCAATCGCAAGTAAACATGGCCCATCTTGGTTCTCGTTAATGATTTCATTTAAAATAATATTTTCAGCATTCTTTAGATCTATATTGTCGGACGGGCCAAGTCTTTTATAAAACCTTATGTAGTCGAGGACTGTTATAAGATTTTTTGTATCTGAAAGGCTATTTCCAACAAGCCCACCCAGGCTAAAATGATGTACTATTCCGACATTAGCACTCACAAATTGTTCACCGTTTTTTTGAAATTTTCTTTGGTGTGCATACTTATCAAGTTTTTTATTCAATGAGTCTAAATAACATTTTTGATGATCAATTGGTATTTGATCGATAAGGCAAAACTCGTTGATAATTTCAGTAGCCAGCAATTTATCTTTGAAAATATTTGGAACATCTATTTCAATGTCATTAACTTAAAGAGTCGGCTTGTAAGTTTGGTAAAATTTTCTTTTTGATCTTTTATGGTCTCGAGGGTTGCTTCTTCCTGGTCTTATCGGTTCGATAG
>JACDZH010000232.1 GCA_013426815.1 Paludibacter sp. | reverse complement strand
ATGTGGCCCATTCTGATGACAAGAAACGGGCCCGGCTGAATATCATCAGTCAAATTCTCAATTCCATCGAATACAAAGAAATCAAGGGAGCGAAGATCGTCTTGCCCAAACGCAAAATCGACAAGATCGATCCCGGCAAAGAGTACCCTTTTAAATTTATCCCGGAGATCTACTGATTCTCCCCCATGGACGTGGCGCAAAGCAACCATGACGGGCCAGGGCTGATGACACCGTGACTCAACCAAGGTGACAGGGCGGAGCGGGCCGGGATGGGGGTTGCCGGCCTGATCGCCACTTGCAAGGGGGCGGAACAGAGGGTCAGCGGCAGAGGGATGCCTGCCGCTGACTGTGACCAGGGATATGGGCAGGGGGCAGGTTCAAGCCGATTTTCGGCGTATCCTGAACAAGAGATGGGAGATTGACGCGGCTTTCGTGCCCATGCAAGAGAGGCCGGGGGGCCCAGGAGGTTAGGTGTATGTCCGAGAAGAAAAAGGCCGACCGTGAAACCATTGACAAGCTCAAACGCGCCTTTGCCTACAAGCTGTTTTTCCAGCAGGGGGTGCTGCCCTTCACCGCCTCGCTCAACGATTACTATCTGATGGTGAGTTCTGTCCTGCGTGACCGCATGCAGGGATTATTCATCAATTCGGTGGCCGCTCTTCGTGAGAACAAAAGCAGAGTCGTCTGTTATCTCTCCGCCGAGTTCCTCATGGGGCCCTATCTGCTCAATAATCTCATCAACCTCGGTCTCGATGATCAATTTTCCCAGGCCGCCGAGGAATCCGGGCTGGATCTGCAACAGATCATCGACCACGAGGAGGAACCGGGTTTGGGCAATGGCGGTCTGGGCCGGTTGGCGGCCTGCTACCTCGATTCCCTGGCCAGCCTTGAGATCCCGGCCATTGGCTACGGTATTCGCTACGAGTTCGGGATGTTTGATCAGGCCTTTGACCAGGGCTGGCAGAAGGAGTTGAGCGATCGATGGCTGCAGCCCGGCAACCCCTGGGAATTCAAGAAGCCTGATATTGCGGTGACCGTGGGATTCGGGGGAAACACCGTTTCCTTTGTCGATGACCTGGGCCGTTTCCGTGTCCGCTGGAATCCGGGGCTGATGGTCATGGGCATTCCCTATGATACCCCGGTGCCGGGGTATCGAGTCAACACCGTCAACATCCTCAGATTGTGGAGCGCCGAGGCACCGAGAAGTTTTGATTTTGAGGACTTCAATGTCGGTGACTATTTCGGGGCGGTGATGGAAAAGATCCAGGCTGAGAACATCACCAAGGTCCTCTATCCCAATGACGAGCAGTTCCAGGGCAAGGTTCTCCGTCTGCGCCAGCAGTATTTCTTTGTCACCTGCTCCCTGCAGGACATGATTCGGATCTGTTTTATCCAGCATGAAAACCTGTCCAATTTTCACCAGCATTTCGCGGTCCAGCTCAATGACACCCATCCGGCCATCGCCGTTCCCGAGCTGATGCGGCTGCTGGTGGATATCCATGGGTTTGAATGGGACCGGGCCTGGGATATCACCTCAGCCACCTTTGCCTACACCAACCACACCCTGCTGCCAGAGGCCATGGAGAAATGGCCGCTGGGCCTGCTGCGCGAAATGCTGCCCCGCCATCTGGAAATCATCCTTGAAATCAACCGTCGCTTTCTTGACCAGGTTCGTCTCCAGTTTCCAGGCAACGAGGCCATGATGCGCAACCTGTCCATCATCGATGAAACCGGCGAGCGGTTCGTGCGCATGGCCAACCTGGCCTGCATCGGCAGCCACCGGATCAACGGGGTGGCAGAGCTGCACACCCGTCTGCTCAAGGAATACACCCTGGCCGATATGCACCGCCTCTGGCCGGATAAACTGACAAACATCACCAACGGGGTCACCCCCCGGCGCTGGATGGTGCTCAGCAATCCAGGCCTGAGCCGGTTGATATCTGAGGCCATCGGTGAGGGCTGGATCACCGATCTGAACCGATTGCGCGATCTGGAAGCGCTGGCCGACGATGCCGGTTTCCGGGAGAAGTGGCGGCAGGTCAAGCTGGCCAACAAGCGCCGTGCCTGCGCCCTCTATTCCCCCCACGCCTGTTTGCTCTTCAACCCCGAGGCCATGTTTGATGTCCAGGTCAAACGGATTCATGAGTACAAGCGGCAGCATCTCAATCTGCTCCATATCATCACCCTTTATCTCCGATTGAAAAACAATCCCGGCCTTGATATTCCGCCCCGGGTGTTCGTGTTCGGCGGCAAGGCCGCCCCCGGTTATTTCATGGCCAAGCTGATCATCAAACTGATCAACGACGTAGCCGCCGTGATCAACGGCGACCCCACCGTCAATAGCCGTCTCCAGATCTATTTTGTTCCCAATTTCAATGTCAAGATCGGCCATATCATCTATCCCATGGCCGATCTGAGCGAGCAGATTTCCCTGGCCGGCAAGGAGGCCTCCGGCACCGGCAATATGAAATTTTCCATGAACGGCGCCCTTACCATCGGCACCCTGGACGGCGCCAATGTGGAGATCCGCGAGCAGGTGGGGGCCGACAACTTCTTCCTCTTCGGCATGGAGGTGGAGGAGGTGCAGGCGCTGTCGGCCTCCGGTTACCATCCCTTGGAAATCTACGAAAAAAATGATCAGCTGCGGGCGGTCATTGACCTCATTGGCAGCGGCCATTTTTCCCACGGCGACCGGGAGCTGTTCCGTCCCCTCATCGCTTCCCTGCTCTCCCAGGATCCCTTTATGGTTCTTGCCGATTATCAGGCCTATGTCGATTGCCAGCAGGAAGTGGGAGAGGCCTTTTGTGACCAGGAACAGTGGAGCCGGATGGCCATCCTCAATGTCAGCCGCATGGGCAGATTTTCCTCTGACCGGGCCATCAGCGAATACTGCGAAAAGATCTGGCAGGTTCGGAGTGCACCCGTGGCGCTGCGCTGGGAACGTCTTCCCCGAGAGGGGATCGTCTTTCCCAAGGTCAGCGGGACAGCTCGAACCTGATCTGGAAGCTGTGCCTTGCTGATTTTTTCAGGACAGGCTCCTTGATTCAATTCATTCATCAACCGGGGAAAACAGCCCCATGGAAGGATCCGATGCACCAATCAACGCCCCTCAACCCAACCCGGAACGCCATGAACTGGATCACCCGTTTTCTTCCCGGTCTGCCCACCTTTCTCCACTATCAACGGGCCGATTTCCGTTTTGACTGCTTTGCCGGGCTCTCGGTTGCCGCCGTCGCCCTGCCGGTGGGCATTGCCTATGCCGCAATAGCTGGAGTTCCAGCGGTTTACGGGATCTACTCGGCATGTATACCCCTTCTGATCTACGCCTTTTTTGGTTCGTCACGCCAGCTTATTGTCGGTCCGGACGCCGCCACCTGTCTGATGGTCGCCTCCGCCCTGGCACCCCTGGCCGGCGGCAATCCCCAGCGCTACATGGAACTGATGATTTCCATCACCCTGATTACCGGCGTATTCAACATCATTTTTGGCCTTTGCCGTTTCGGCTTTATGGCCAATTTTCTGTCCCATCCCATTCTTGTCGGCTATCTCAACGGTATCGCCCTGATCGTTCTGGCAGGTCAACTGCCGAAACTGTTTGGCTACAAGGCTGAGGCCGGAGAGTTCTTTGGAAAACTGGTGGAATTCTCGCAAAAAATTGAGGGCAGCCACCTCCCCACCCTGATCCTCGGCACCGTCGCCCTTCTCATCCTGTTTGCCACGAAACGCTGGGCCTCCCAGTTACCGGCAGCCCTGATCGTCGCTGCCCTGAGCATCATCGCGGTGGAGGTACTGCATCTGCAGGCTTGTGGTGTGGCGGTCCTTGGTCCGGTCCCGAGCGGGTTACCGACCTTGCATGTGCCCTCCTTTGATCCGGAACGATTTAAAATTCTTGTCCAGCACGGGGCCAGTATCGCCTTGATCAGTTTTACCAGCGGCGTCTTGACCGCCAAGAGCTTTGCCCGCCGCAACCGCTATGATATTGATGCCAACCAGGAAATGATTGCCTTCGGGGCCTGCGATATCGCCTCCGCCCTGATACAGGGATTTCCGGTCACCGGAGCCGATTCGCGCACCGCGGTCAACAGCGCCATGGGCGGCAGAACGCAGCTTGCGGGGATCATCGCCGCCGGTGCGATGATCCTCTTTCTCCTTTTTTTTACCTCCCCCCTGGCCTCTCTCCCCAACGCGGCCCTGGCGGCCATTATTATCGTCTCCAGCATCGGCCTCTTTGATGTGCCCTCGTTGCGGGAACTTTACGCCGCCAGTCGGCGTGAGCTGAGCTTCTCCCTGGTGACCACAGCGGGCGTCCTTTATTTCGATGTGCTTCCCGCCGTCTTTTTTGCCATCCTGCTGACCTTGCTGTGGCTGCTGCTGGCCTCCTCCCGCCCCCTCGACGAAGTGCTCGGAAGAGTTCCCGGGATCAGCGGCTACCACAACATCCGGGATTTTCCAGATGCGGTGACCGTTCCCGGACTTCTGCTCTACCGATTTGACAGCAGTATCCTTTTTTTTAACGTCGA
>JACDZH010000231.1 GCA_013426815.1 Paludibacter sp. | reverse complement strand
GCTATATTTTTGGCTTGTGGACTTTCTAATTTTAAAATAATGTATCAATGATTTTTTAACTTATATAATGTCTTTTATAAATTTGGTATAATAAAGGATAAAAAAATAGAAGTTTGTTACTTTATCCTCAATTATACCTCGAATTGTTTTTAGTATTTGTTGACATTGTGCACACTTGACACTACAAATATACTGATTTGATAATAGAGAATTTTTCGTAAAAGTTAGTTGTTGGAAGTAGCTTCATTCTCAGACCATTTCTTAATATATTCTGCAATTTCATTCCAGTTTTTTTCTTCCAACATCCAATGTGCATTATTTTCAAATATTTTCAATTCAGATTTTGATTTGTATTTTTTTATCAGTTGCTCCGAAATTTTGACCGGCGAAGCATTGTCTTTTCCACCTGAAACAAATAAAACGGGCACATTAATCTTTGAATATTTGATTTTATTTGGTTTTTGTCCTAAAAGGTTTTTTATCCAAATTATTTCTTTCATCACCCGTCCCGACTCAAAGGTCATGGCAGCGTACACTTCCTTCTGCTTTTCGGGCGATAAATTGTGTAACATCCCATTAATAGCTTCTTCAAATGTTGGTTTTGTTAAATTGCTCGCTAAATGTTTTGTATTATTTACCCATTTTACCGATTTAATACTTTCCGAAGGCGGCATAATTCCAAAATTTGCAGGTGGAGCAATTAATACCAACTTTTCAACCAATCCTTCCATAGCCAATCGCTGTGCAATAATGCATCCCATCGAATGAGCTATCACTACAGGTTTATTGTGAAATGATTTTACAACTTCACGGATTTGATTCAGATAATCTTCAATACCCATACCCAACAAAGAGTCGTTTCTTTCTATTGAATGAAAACTCAAAGTAGGCGAAATTGTGTTATAACCCTGTTGAGAAAAGTAAGTTTCGTAATTCTTCCATACTTTTCCGGTCGACCATGCCCCATGAATAAAAACCACATTTTTGTTCGTTGACTTTTCTTGTGAAAAACATGTCATACTGATAAATAAGATACTGAATAAGATAATTCCTGTCTTCATAATTTCAAAATTTTAAGTGTAAATAAAATAATTATGAAGCAAAAGTAATGTAGGATAGACCTGTTTTTCGTTGACCTATGATAAGAAAGATCAGGGCTTGATTTTTTTTCTTATTCTGCTTAACGATTCTGCTGTAATTCCTAAATAGGATGCTATAAGATATTGCGGAACTCTTTGGGGTAAAGTCGGTCTATACTTAATCAGATTGTTATACCTCGTTTCAGCGTCATCCAGCATTAATGATTTAGCTTTTTGATGCCAACTCTTAAATAAAGTTTCCGCTATAATCCGTCCAACCCTTTCGAATGATTGACTTTGATTGTATAAATCATTTAAATCGCGGTTGTTTATTACCAATAATTCAGTATCTTCAAGGCATTTTACATTTTTATCCGACGGTTTATTGTCCAGAAAATTAGGATAATCGGAGATAAATTCATTTTCCATCGAAAATTCATCTATCACATCCATACCTTCTTTGTTGTAAACACACACCAAACAACCTTTCAAAATTAGGCCGATTTCGGCACATAGTTTTCCCTCCCGAATAAAATAGTCTCCTTTTTTTAAATGCAAAGGTCTGAATTTTCGAATAAAGATGTCCAACTCTTCATTCTTTAATGGTAGAAAAGTGCCGAGATATATTTTAATTTCTTCTGTCATATAATTCTGATTAATGATTAGTATTAGTGTTGGTATTCAAATGTTTATTGTAAGTCGGAGTACGACATGGAATCGCTCTTCGATTATTGTTATAATCGTTTTTTTTGGAACCATCTGTTTACGAAAAAGTATAAAACTGCACCACAAAATTAATAAAGTTTTTTGTTAAACTTGTAGGTTAAATTTATTTATGTGAAATTTTCAAGTCAATATTTTGGGATTTTGGAAAGAATGTGATTTAATTGCCTACATTTCTCTTTGAGAGAGAATTAATAAATTATTTTGCATTTATAGAAAATATCTATACTGTCATTTATGAACATTGTTAAACTATTATTCATTCCTGTTGTTTTTCTTTTAGTAAAACAACAGAAATAATTAGTTTAATAAAAATATGAGGAAGTATAGTGTTTTTTTGGTAGCGTTTTTTCTCTCTATGACAGTTTTTGCCCAAAAAGGAATTATCAAAGGTTGGATATATAATGCAAAAACCAACCAGCCACTCGAATTTGCAGCTATTTTAATTCAGGGAACTACAATTGGTTCCACCTCCGATTTGGATGGAAATTTTATTTTCACTGGTGTCGAACCAGGTTTCAAGCGTTTGGTTGTTAGTTCGATAGGTTATCAAACTACAATTTCATCCGAAGTGCAAGTTCAGGGCAATCAAACCGTTTTTATTGATGTAGCTGTACCCGAAACTGCTGTTCAACTTGGAGAGGTTGTAGTACGCCAGAATATAAATATAAAAAAAATTGAGAGTCCAATATCTGTTTTGTCCATTGGTGTTCAAGAAATTGAAAAAAGCGCCGGCGCTAATCGTGATGTTTCAAAAGTAGTTCAATCTTTACCTGGTGTGGGTGCTACTGATCCCAACCGTAACGATTTAATTGTACGTGGTGGTGGTCCTTCCGAAAATGTGTTTTATCTTGATGGAATTGAAATTCCGGTAATTAATCACTTTGCTACACAAGGATCGTCGGGTGGAACTGTGGGCGTTATCAATCCCGATTTTGTACGCGAAATTAATTTTTATACCGGTGCTTTTCCTGCCAACAGAGGCAATGCGCTCAGTTCGGTGATGGAAATTCGCCAAAAAGATGGCAGCAAAGATCGCATTCATACCAAACTTTCGGTTGGTGCTTCGGATGCTGCTTTAACAATTGATGGTCCTATTGGCAAAAAAACAACATTTATTGTTTCGGCGCGTCAATCGTATTTGCAATTTTTATTTGCAGCCATTGGATTACCGTTTTTACCAACCTATAATGATTTTCAAATTAAATACAAAATTCAACTCGACCCCAAAAATGAGATTTCATTTATTGGAATTGGAGCTATAGACGATATGGTGCTCAATACCGATATTGCAAAACCAACCGAAAGTCAGAGTTATTTACTGGCATATTTACCAACCTATAAACAATGGAATTACACAGTAGGAACAGTTTACAAACATTTTTCCGATACGCATTTTGATACCTGGGTGTGGAGTCGCAATATGCTTCGGAATGCCAATTTTAAGTATTTAGACAATGACCAAACAAAAGTTAAAACTTCTGATTACACATCAGATGAAGCCGAAAACAAACTTCGATTTGAGCGGAATTATCCCGATTTACCAATCAAACTATCGTACGGCGGTGGAATAAAATATGCGCATTATACAAACCAAACTTCACGTCAAATTTATTTAAACTCAGGAGTGCCTTTACCATTAAATTATAGTACCACTCTCAATCTTTTTGGATATCAGGCTTTTGTTCAGGCTTCCAAACAACTGCTGGAAGAAAGATTGAAACTTTCGTTGGGAATTAATGTTGCGGGAATCGATTATAACAACAATATGCGTAATCCATTTCAACAGCTTTCGCCACGTTTATCAGCCTCTTATTCACTTTCCGAAAAATTGGATTTAAATGCCAATGTAGGTAGATATGCATTACAACCTGCTTATACAACATTGGGTTATCGCGATTCGACAAAGGGAGCTTTGGTAAACAAAAACGAGAATCTACGTTATACCATTTCCAATCAGGCAATTATTGGTTTCGATTATCGTCCAACGGAGAAATTACGTATGACAGTTGAAGGATTTTACAAAGGTTACGAATATTATCCGTTTTCGGTAGCCGACGGACTAAGTACTGCCAGTAAAGGAACAAATTTTGGTCAAATTGGCGACGAACTTATAACTTCAACAGGAAAAGGACGGGCTTATGGGTTGGAGTTTTTTGCCAAAATAATGGAAATGAAAAAGTTGAATCTTACAGCAACGTATACCTATTTCCGCAGTGAATTTACAGACAAAGCCGGAAATTATGTTCCTTCGTCGTGGGATACCAAACATTTATTTAATTTGATTGCCAGCTATAAACTTCCCAAAAACTGGAATGTGGCTATTCGTTGGCGTTTTGTGGGTGGTGCTCCTTATACTCCAGTCGATTTAGATGCTTCAAGGCAGAAAGCAATATGGGATGTGGCAAATCAACCTGTTTTGGATTATTCCAAATTTAATTCTGTTCGTTTGCCAAATGCGCATCAATTGGATTTGCGGATTGATAAAGAATATTACTTTAAAAAATGGGTGTTGAATTTTTATGTTGACATTCAAAATGTTTATAATTTCAAAACTGAGGGTGAGCCTATATATACCAATTTGGATAATCCCCTACCTGATGCCAATGGGAATAAAAACTATAGTCCGAATGTTGATTCTTCAGGAAATTATATTTTACGAACTATCGATAATTTAGGAGGAACTATTTTGCCAACTATAGGAATAATTATTAGGATTTAATAAAATTATATGATTATCGGGTGTTGTACCTAAAGAAAAATGGTTACATTTGTCTTTCATAA
>JACDZH010000230.1 GCA_013426815.1 Paludibacter sp. | reverse complement strand
ACCTCAATTATCAATTGAATTTTAAAATTCTTATCCCGAACTCAGGTTAATAGTAAATCAATAAAAAATAAATTATTCTATGCCAAACAGCGAAATTATTCTGGTCAGCATTTCGGGAGATGATAAACCGGGAGTAACATCGTCCATTACAGAAATTTTAGGAAAATATGATGCCACCATTTTAGATATTGGTCAGGCTGACATTCATCATACACTTTCGTTGGGCATACTTTTTAAAATGTCCGACAACGCAGCATCCGGACATATATTGAAAGAAGTACTTTTTAAATGCTCTGAATTAAATGTAAATGTGCGTTTTACTGCTGTTACTCACGAACGTTATAATAACTGGGTGGGACGACAGGGGAAAAGCAGATATATAATTACAATACTTGGTAAAGTAATAACAGCCAAACAATTATCTGTAGTAACAAAAGCTGTCTCCAGTCAAAATTTGAATATTGATTCCATCAAACGCCTCACAGGACGACCTTCGTTAGAAACGGAAGATGAAAATGCCATCCGTTCTTGTATCGAACTTTCGGTACGTGGTGAATTATTGGACAAAAACACCCTTTCAGCTCAATTTCTTGCCTATTCAGCCGATATGGGCATCGATATTTCATTCCAAAAAGATGATATGTTCCGGCGCAACCGTCGTCTAATCTGTTTCGATATGGATTCCACACTTATCAAAACCGAAGTGATTGATGAGCTTGCCGATCGTGCCGGAGTTGGCGAAGAAGTACGAGCCATAACCGAAGCAGCTATGCGTGGCGAAATTGATTTTAGCGAAAGTTTTAAAAAACGTGTTGCTTTGTTGAAAGGACTCGATGAATCAGTTTTACAGGATATTGCATTAAATTTACCCATTATGGATGGTGCCGAAAGATTGATGTCGATTCTAAAGAAATGTGGATTTAAAATTGCAATTCTATCCGGAGGGTTTACTTATTTTGGGAATGCACTAAAAAAACTTTTTGATGTAGATTATGTTTATGCTAATGAACTGGAAATACGGGACGGAAAACTTACCGGTAATAATGTGGGTGATATTGTGGATGGCAAACGCAAAGCAGAATTGCTCAGACTTATTGCTCAGGTGGAAAAAATAGATTTGGAACAGGTTATTGCAGTAGGCGATGGTGCCAACGATTTACCTATGTTGAATATAGCCGGATTGGGAATTGCGTTTCATGCCAAACCTAAGGTTAAAGCCAGTGCACAACAATCCATTTCTACTATCGGGTTAGATGGCGTATTGTATTTCTTAGGTTTCAGAGATAATCATATTGACAACTAACGAATTATGAAAAAAGCAATTGTTATTGGTGCTACCGGAATGGTGGGAACACAACTCATTATATTATTAACTCTATCAGATGAATATTTAGAAATTGTTTCGTTTGTAAGACGTGCCAGTGGCGTAAAACACCCAAAACTAACCGAACGAATTATCAATTTCGACCAACCAGAAACTTGGCAAAGTTTTGTGAAAGGCGATGTATTATTTTCAACTTTGGGAACCACTATTGCACAGGCAAAAACCAAGAAAGCACAATTCAAAGTTGATTTTACATATCAATTTATTATAGCTGAAATTGCAGCCCGTCAGCAAGTTCCTCATTATGTATTAATATCGTCTGCTGGTGCCAGTGCCAAGTCGAAGGCATTTTATATGAACATGAAGGGCAAACTCGAAGATGTCGTACAATCTTTAGCATTCGAAACCATCAGCATTTTGCGTCCGGGACAGTTGGACGGTGAACGACCCGAAAAAAGATGGAGCGAAAAGGTTGCACTTTCGGTTATGTATGGAATGAATAAAATTGGATTATTCAAGCGATATAAACCAATAACTGCAAGTCAGGTAGCCTTGGCAATGATAAATGTAGCAGAAGAAATCCAGTCAGCTTCTTATACGCTCGATGAAGTATTTGGGTTGATTAAATAATACTCAATACATCTCAATATTACCAATGCGTGAATAATTTCGATCTTAATATTGAAAATAACCTACTTATAATCATGTCTTTCATGTATATCTTACTGTCATTTTAATAGGCTTACTTTACAATTACTTTGTAAACTTCATTTCCAACACGTACAATATAAACTCCCTGTTGATAGACTGGGATTTCTGTATTTCGTTCATTAGAAATAGAGAATAAACTTCTTCCTGTAATATCGTAAACCGAAACCGGTTTTAACTGCTTGTTTTCTATTTTTATTTGCTTGTTCAATACATACACTTTACATTCTGGACCTTTTGTTACTATTGGTTCATTTGTTGTGATACAATTGGTATTGAACGTAAAATCTTTGATTTCCCATGTACTGGCTGATGTTGAGGTTGAAAGGTATTTAAAACCAAAACGAACATTTTTCTTTAAATATTGAATTGGCAAAACAATATTGCCCGAATTAACAAAAACCCAGTTGTTTCCTGGAGGCATGCTCGGGATAGTAAGCTGTGTCCAAGTGGCATTTTCAGGTGTTGCGACAGTGTAATCAGTGGAAACCCATAAAGTATGATTGCTTAACTTATCCCTTTCAATTAGTGAAAAATTAATTGCGTGGTTAAACGAAAGCGTAGCTGAACTTTTGTCGGATAAATCAAAAGCAGGAGAAATTAGCCAGTCTTCGTTTGGGTTATTGACGGCGGTTGCATAACCAGATACCGTTGCACCATAAATTTGCCGCCAAGCCCAGGTTTGAGTACCTTCTACACTGTACTGTGCAAATTCACCCAAACTTAATGCAAATGTTTCGGAATAGGAAATATTTTTACATGTAGATTGCACCGGAACAATGTTAAAATTTGCGCTAACCGGAACATGGTCTGAAGTAGTATATGAGTAGTTTGGTATACCTAATGTTGATGTCTCATCCCTTTTAGCACTATTCTGTATATAATTATCAAATAATTCTTTTGAAATAATAATATTGTCAATTACCGGAATAGCATACTTTGGATCATACAAAGCAGTTGTAAGACATTGATAATTAATAATATCGTCAGCGAAGTTTTTGTAAGGTGATTCTAGTGGTAAGCAAGTAGCGCATTGTGTTCCGGATAAATAGTCGTTAAAGTCACCCAACAATACTACATTTTTTGTGTTGTATTGTGTGCCGTCTAGTAGTGCTTTTAATCCAATAGATGCATTTTTACGGCGCAAATAACTGGTTTCGTCACCCATGGCTTTGGCATGAATACTTATAAATGATACTGGAATCACATTGCTTCCGTCTAACAAATTTACATTATATAAAACAGGAAATCGTCCGCTTGACCAAACGTATGAGCTGCCTCCATCCACTATCAGCGATGCGTTTATTAGTTGCACCCTCGATTTTTTATAAACAATTCCCTGATTTTGTGCACAATTGTCAATTGTTGAAGCGATTATACTCCCTGCCCATTCACTACCGAGCCGACGTACAATTGTGTCAACAGTGGTGTAAATATTACTCGTCCCAACTTCTTGTAAGGCAACAAGATCCGAGTTCATGGTTTTTATAACTGCAACAATGTTATTGATTTGAAGTTCATCATTCGTTGGACCGTTTAATGAACAACTGAGCCACTCAGTATTCCAGGTCGTAAATTTGAATTCCACACTTTCTTTTGCTGCACTGATAGGAGTTTGTGCTGCTGCAGGTTGGGTTTTTACAAGTCCTACAGAGAACAGCAGGACAATAAGTGCTAATTTTAACTTATTCATTGTTCAATATATTATAAATTATTACTTGAGTTTTATACTTTTCACTGTTTTTTGTCGATTAGTTTTTTAAAGCGAAAGCAGAGCTTTCAGCAAACACTTTACTATAATACTATGTGCACTAATGAGCAAATATATGCTCATAATGAGCTTATTATTCAGTTTTATTATTAGTAAATTCTTTTCTATTGGCATAGAATCCATATAAAATTATAAAAAAACCTACAGTCACAGAAATATCTGCCAAATTCACAATCCCGGTATGAAATAATACAAAATCAAAGTATAAAAAATCTGTCACAGAACCATATAGTATTCTGTCATAGATGTTTCCTAATCCTCCACCTATTACAAAACTAATCCCAATTACTAGTAATGTTGATAAAGTATCTCTTTTTATTAAATAAGAAAGTGCATAACCAATTACTATCAAAGGTAAGAAAATCATTAGTAATTTGTATATCGGCCGAGAAATTGAATTTCCTAATCCCAGAAATACACCCGTATTTTCATCCTTAGAAAGAATCACATAATTACCAATTACATTTATCTGTGTTTTATAATCAATGTTTTGTCTTACAATTTTTTTTGAAATTTGATCACAACTGATATTAGTTATTATGATCAGAATAATAATAAACAAAATCCTTAATACCTTTTTTTCTTTCATATCATTTAATATTTATTATTCATTCCAGTACTTTGTCTTTGTAAGCTGACTAACTAAAAACACAAATATCTGATTCCCAAAATTCTGAATAATCATTAACTCCAAATGACAAAAAACGTCTTTCAAAACCACAAAGTTAATAAAGTTTTTTTTATTTTAGTTATTAGTTGAATTTTTGTCCTCCAAATTATGTGCAATTCAAAAAAAATCATTGTTGTCCGCTAAAAGCGGTATTTAAAAATTTATTGTTGTTATAAG
>JACDZH010000229.1 GCA_013426815.1 Paludibacter sp. | reverse complement strand
TTGAAGAAAATTTCTGGAAAAATTTTTAGGGTGGAGCATTGTCAAAGTCAGGAGAAAAACCTTATCGAATGTTCGGTAAGGTTCTTCTTTTTTTTTGTGGTTCTAATTACAAAAAATGATTAATACAAATCATTATTATTGTATTTACTTAAAATGTTTTCAATTACAGAGTCTTCTTTTTCTTTGTGAAATTCGGATTTAAGGTCTGTACCAAACACTTTACCAACACCATACCAGAATGTAGCAGGTAAAGAACCCCTATAATCTTTAATAATCTCATAACCGGTTTTATTCGTTTCGCGGGCAATAAGTTTTAATAATAATCTGCCTTGAGAACTTGTCATGCTTCGCACGGCAGACTCATATTGCTGAAATAGTTTTTTTTCGGAAGCCTTAATTAATATCTTCTTTTCAGATTCACTTGTCATGTTATTCAATTGATAATTCAAACTATCAATTAATGCTTTGGTTTTCAATGCGTAAGGATATACTTTCCTGAAATTTCTAATGTTTTTAAAATTTTTCAGATAATACTGATATTTATCTTTATCCTTTTGTGATTGCTGATTGGTTGTATATTTCTGGGTAGTTAATGGTGGCTTTTTAAGTATTTCAGCAATTGCCATAGAGTCCTTAACGATTGGTTTAATGGTATCAATTTTCAATACTTCAACAACTTCTATTTTCTTAATAATTGTATCTTCAGCAATTAGCGGTTGACTTTGTTCATTTATTGTGTCTGGAGCTGGTAATGAAGATGTTGCCTTTAATTGAACTTTGTCTTTATCGATACTTTCAGATGCTTTATCTTTTTGTTGTGTTAACGGATCATTTCCGTGTGGGGTAAGTTCTATATTTTCGGGTAAAATATCTTCCATCATAAGCTGAATATCATCTAATTCAGCGTTTGACAATTTAGATGAATTTTCTCCCGAAAACTCCAAACTTAGCAGACTGTACAACAGTAAAAGTATAAGTACGGTACCAATTGCTGCTAAAAAATTATTTTTCAAGTATTTATGAGAAATCATTGTTAACCAACTTTGAACAGTAGTTTTTGAATATTAAAGGAAAGTAATTAAAAAAATTCAAAAGTTTAATTAATACTACTCCTTTCTAGTTGCCAAAACCATTTTCACATTCAATATATTGCCGATTTCTAAGATATCAACCAATTGTTGAACTGCCAGGGTATTATCGCATCGTAAAACAATAAAAGCATCTTTGTCTTTATTCGCCTCAACTGATAATACAGATTGGAGTTGATTGAATGGTACTTGTTGGTTATTGACAAAATACTTCAAGTCTTTATTTACTGATAACAGAATTTCTTTTTTATGAATGGATTGGGTATTTTTAGCACTAGGTAAATTAAGTTTTATTACATTTGGATTTAAAAGAGTAGACACAATTATGAAAAACAACATTAAAAAAAACATGATGTCATTCATTGCTGAAGTAAAAATCTCTGCTCCCGCTTTGTTTTTAGGTCTTAGATTCATTTCTTTGATTCTTGCAAAAAGTCAATAAAATTCATAGCATTTTTTTCCATTTTGATTACAATTTTCCCTACTTTAATGTTGAGCCAGTTATAGAAAACATAAGCCGTTATACCCACAATAAGTCCTGAAGCACTCGAAACCATTTTCACATAAAGCCCCGATGACACAGAACCAATACTAACATCACTGGTTAATGATATATCGAAGAATATTTTAATAACCCCCAATATTGTTCCCAAAAATCCAAGCATTGGTGCAATACCAGCAATAACTGCCAGAATTGGGAGTCCTTTTTCTAATTCATAGACTTCAAATTTGCCTACAATTTCAATTGATTCTTCAATTTCTTTAATTGGTCTTCCCATTCTTTTAATGCCTTTTTCTACCATTCGGGCAATGGGTAATTCGTTTTTCTTACAAAGAAGCAATGCATTATCAATCTTTTCCGATTCAATCAAGTCCTGAATGTCGTTCACAAAATTACCCTCACTCGCCGAAGCGTTATGAATAGTAATAAATCTCTCGATGAAAATATAAATAGCCATTGCAAATAGAATTCCGATTGGAATCATAATTAATCCACCTTTTTGAATAATATCCCAAAGTGAAACTATTGATGACTTTGAAACTACCGGAATAGAGTTGACCGCGTAACTGATGGAGTCAATAACTGGTGTTACTTGGAGAATTGCAGAAAGAATCATTTTCTAAAGGTTTAATTTATAGATATTTTATAACGAATACTTGAATGTTTTATTTTAAAAAAAAGTATTCCATTTTAAAATTGGACACAAAAGTAAGTATTTTAATCAATTATTGGTATGAGCTTGTGCCATTATCATTTGATATTTGTATTTTCTATTTTTTTTAAGACCACTCGTTGGATTCATACTTACTTTTTTGTAATTGGAGAATTTCTTTAATATCTTCAATAGTGAGCGACAAAGTTTGCGTTGTCAAATAAAATTGCTGAATTTTAATTTTTAATAATTCAAAAAAATCAATAGAAGTGAGTACATTTGATGTATTTTTCTGAAGCCATGAACGAATATTTTTTACCAGACTTGGTACTGAAGCTATAGCTTTTGAAGTATGATTTAACAACTTTGGTGTTAGGACTTTTTGAAGAATTATCAGTTTTGTATCATATAATAATGTTCCGTGATGTAATTCAAGTGTTTTGCCAATATGCGATGCAGTCCCTGAAATTTTAAATCCTTTGGGTAACCAAAGATCCTTTCGTTTGCCGATTTCGACAGGAATGTCCAAATTAGTCAATGCTTCTACAATTGGTTTTAAGAAATTGCCATTGAGTGAAGATATACCATCATTTTTATTGGAGATAGTGCAAAAATTTAAATTTCCCATATCGTGAAACACTGCTCCCCCACCCGACATGCGCCTCACAATTTTAATCTCATTCTGCAAACAAAACTCCAAATTTACTTCATTCCTTATAGCCTGATTACAACCAATAATAACTGAAGGCTCATTCACATACAGAAACAACAAGTCATCATGCCGTTTACTGAAAAGAAACTCTTCGGCAGCAAGATTGAAAGTGGTTGAATTGTATGTTGAATGGATGATTTGCATAACCCCTAGCCCCTAAAGGGGAACTAATTTTGTTTTGTCTATTAAAACATTGATTTAAATAATTGCAAAAAAATTAAAAATATAGGGGAATTATGAAGACATACTTGCATAATTCCCCTTTAGGATTGTATTCTTAAAGCCCCCTTTAGGTGGTTGGGGGTCTATTTCACATTAAAAGCCACTCTTAATTCATCAATTTCCTTGTCGCCCATAGGTTGAAGTAACCGAATTGAAGATGCCATAACCAAAGAATTTGCTGAAAATTCAGCTACTTCTAGGTAATCGAAGATATTTATCAGTTTATTTCCGGTTACGATAACACATTCGTTTTCAACAATTACCACACGATTTTTTGCGAACATTTCAGCAATTACTTCCGTGTCATTATATAAACTTTAGAATGGAATTGATGGAACATCCTTTAGGAAAATCCAACTTTCCGGAATTGTGCGTACATCAAATTTTTGATGACTAACAGTATGTGCCATCAAGTTGATTGGTTGTGTAGTGATAATTGAGTTTATATGCGGATAAAGTTGGTAAATGCGGTGATGAAGTGCTACCGAACGACTTGGCTCTTTGCCGGCTTCTGTCGTGCCATTTTTTACCTGTACAATATTTTTAGCTAAAATATCCCAACGAGCTACATCGCGTGGAGTAATCAGAAAATCATTGTCTTTCCAACGAACCGAAACGGTTCCGTAGGTAGAAATCATCAATCCCTGATCGCAGGCACGACGGATAATATTCACCATTTCGGTTCGGATTTCGCGCTCGTCCGATGGATATTCCACATCCATAAATGGTAAGATGTTTTTGGAAATGATGTATATATTTTGAAATTTGCTCATCGGTAAGTGTGTTTACTTTTCCAATTCGACCAGCATTCACAATGGTACGACAACAAAACTCAAGCGTTTCGAAACGTTGATAAGCGTCCATCAAATCGCTACCACCAAGTACAACTCCGTGGTTTTCCATGATAACTGCCTTGTATTTCTTGTTTTTGAATTCAGCAGCAATTTTCTTACCTAGATCTTCACTTCCAGGACAACCATAAGGTGCAAATCCAATTTCGCCACAAATTTTACGAGCCTGAGGAACGATACTGGTATCAGGAACAACGCGAGCAATGCTAAATGCAACTAATCCAGGTGGATGGGCGTGAATAATAGCTGTAAGTTCAGGAAGTGCTTCGAAAATTGCATTATGAAATGGGAATTCCGATGATGGTTTGTGTTGACCAACGATAGTTCCATCTTTTTTCACACATACTATGTCTTTTACTGTTAATGATCCTTTATCAACTGCCGAAGGCTTTATCCAAATATCACCATTTCCATCTTTTATAGAAATGTTTCCACCCGAAGTAGTTGTCATACCGCTTCGATAAATACGTCCGATAATCACATTAATCTGCTCTTTCGGATGCATCAGTTTTACATCAAGTTGTTTCATAATTCTTGTTACTGCCCATAACCCCTAAGGGGAATAAGAGAAGTTAGTTTAATTATTAGAGATTATTTGAATTAATTTGTTATATGGTTGTTTATCAACAATAT
>JACDZH010000228.1 GCA_013426815.1 Paludibacter sp. | reverse complement strand
TTGATTATTTGATTGTTATAAGTGTTAATAATTGTCATGCGTAAAACAGGAGACTCAATGCTCAGATATTCAATACTTACTTTTCTTCGTAGCTTTGTGACTTTGCTTCTTTAGGTTTAGAAAATACATTTCAGAGTGAACTCATAAATAATAGATTATTAATTATTTCAATACTACATTACTAGCCTGACAAACAATAGTTTAAGTGACAGAAGTAAAAAAGGAAGAGCTTAGATTGCTATTCTAAAAAAAAATAACACTACCGCACGAAAGTTTGTGAAAATTGTTGATTAAATTTTTAAACACTTCTATTTCTAATATTTATGAAAATAAATTAGCTATAAAACAGAATTTATCTTGGTCAAATAATGTTTTGTTAGGTAATTTTTCTACTTTGTGAACCTTATCATTTAAACTGCACAGATACTGGAAAGACAAATAATGCAGCAAACAAATCCGTAATTTCTCACAGAAATTACTAAAAGCTGTTTTGTTTTTACAATATACCTTACGAATTAGCTCCAATAGCAAGAAAATATCAGACCAATATAGATATGCGATTTTACGTTATTCTCACTTGTTCCTAATAAGGATTTAATCTGTAAATTTTGTTTCATCAACATGAAAAATATCTCAATATCCCACCGTTTCTTTTAAAGGTCGGCAATGGTTATTACTTGCCAATTTATTTGGTAGGTAAAAAAGGTGAATTACCTTATTTTCGTCTTCTTTATAAACGATAAAATTTTACTGGCTGTCCGAAACTTAATGCAACCAATTGATTGTAGAACTTGCATTTATGGCAACCTTTGTCGCTTTGAAATTTTCGGATTGCATTAAAAAGTATTGATCTTGGAATTAAATCTAAAACTTGTCTTATGATTGGTTTTTTATTATTTTTTCTGCAACTGTGGACTTTCATTATTTCTGAATGTTTTGAATAGACAATAAAAATATGAGATTCTCAGGAATTTTAAATTTTTTAAAGTTTAGGATAGTTGTGTAATAATTTAAATATCAGATTAATAAATCAGTAATTAATTAAAAATGAATAAAATGACGATAAACTATTGTCAATCCAAATAAAAGGAGTACTTTTGCAGTCACAAAATATCGCGGAGTGGAGCAGTGGTAGCTCGTTGGGCTCATAACCCAAAGGTCGTTCGTTCGAGTCGAGCCTCCGCAACAATAATGAATTCATGATTAAGTTCATGAATTCATTTTTTTTAGAAAAGTGATGGATTTTTTTCCGAATTGTAATTCAAATGGTTATTTAATTTATTGTGCTATTTATTGATATTTACATTTTCAAATTATAACATCCTTTTACATTATTATTTTACAAATTCAACAAACTGATTATCCTTTTTTTTGTGTTTGTAACAAAAAAAACGCTATATTTGCACCTCGTAAAAAAAATGAAATAAATTAATGTCTTATTTAAATAAAATTTTCCATGCAAAACCAAGGACTTGTCAGACTTTTTGCAATAGCTCTGACCTTAGTATGTGTATTTTATCTATCTTTTAGCGTTGTAACAAATACGTATAACCAAAAAGCTAAAGATTATGCAGCCGGCGATAAATTGAAAGAGTTCAATTATTTGGATTCTATTTCAAGCGAAAAAGTTTGGCTGGGTTACACCCTAAAAGAATGTCGCGAAAAGGAAATTAACCTTGGTCTTGACTTAAAAGGTGGTATGAATGTAACACTCGAAGTATCGGTACCCGATATTATCAAGTCTTTAGCCGATTTCAATACCAATCCAACCTTTCTTCAAGCACTGGATAGTGCTTCTAAATTACAACACACAAACAGTCAGGTAGCATATTTAGATTTATTTGTAAGAACATATACCAATATTGATCCAAATGCAAAGCTGGCAACTATCTTCAGTACATTTGAATTGAAGGATAAAATTTCGCTCACCACTTCCAATGCAGATGTTATTAAGGTCTTAAAAACTGAAATAGATGGAGCTATCAGCAATTCGTTCAACGTATTACGTACACGTATCGACCGTTTTGGTGTGGTTCAACCCAACATTCAGAAACTGGAAAGAACAGGTCGTATATTAATTGAACTTCCTGGTATTAAAGAACCGGAACGTGTTCGTAAATTGCTTCAAGGTTCTGCTAATCTAGAATTCTGGGAAACATACGAAACAAGTGAGATTTTTAACAATTTGGCAGAAGCCAACAAAATATTGTACTCCATGGAGTCGGCTGGTGGAAAATCGCCAGAAATTAAAACAGATTCTACTGTTGCAAAAGTAGCTGAGAAAAAGCCGGTTGCTCCAATAAGCAAATTGGACAGCTTGAAAATGAAAGCTGCTTTGGGAAAGAAAGTTGAATCGAAAGCTGATTCCTCTAAATTGATGGAAAAAAGCAGGAAAGAAAATCCATTATTTTCTATACTTCAGGTAGATAATCGTGGTCGTGGACCAGTAGTAGGTATGGCAGAAAGTAAAGATACTGCAAAGATTAATGCCTATTTTGCTACCAAACAAGTACGTGAAGTACTGCCACGTGATTTAGGTTTGCGTTGGACGGTAAAAGCATTGGATACAAAAGGAGAAATATTCCAGTTAATTGCTATCAAAATTACCAACCGCGATGGACGTGCCCCACTGGCAGGTGATGTAATTACCGATGCCCGTGCTGACTTTAGCCAAACTTCGGCTTATGCCAACGTAAGTATGAGTATGAATGCCGTAGGTTCAAAAACCTGGGCGCGTATGACCAAAGATAATATTGGAAAATGTATTGCTATAGCTTTGGATGGATATATTTATTCATTCCCAACAGTAAATACTGAAATATCGGGAGGTAGCTCACAAATTACCGGGACCTTTACCGTGGAAGAAGCAAAGGATTTAGCCAACACATTAAAATCGGGTAAAATGCCCGCTCCGGCACGTATTGTACAAGAAGATATTGTTGGTCCATCATTGGGTGCCGAAGCAATCAATAATGGTTTAATTTCGTTTGTGGTTGCCTTTATATTGGTATTGCTTTATATGATTATGTATTATGGTTTAGTTCCTGGAATGATTGCCGATTTGGCTTTATTTGCCAATGTATTTTTCCTTATCGGAATTTTGGCTTCTTTTTCAGCGGTATTGACATTACCCGGTATTGCGGGTATTGTGCTTACGTTGGGTATGGCGGTGGATGGTAATGTAATTATATATGAGCGTATTCGAGAGGAAATGCAAGCCGGAAAAGGCATGAAACGTGCTATCGAAGACGGTTTCAGTAATGCTATTCATGCAATTATCGATGCTAATGTTACAACTCTGATTACAGGTATTGTATTGGCTGTATTTGGTACAGGTCCTATCAAAGGTTTTGCTACAACGTTGATTATTGGTATTATAACTTCATTTGCTACTTCTGTATTTTTAACCCGTATGATGTTGGAAATGTATGCCAGTAAGGAAAATGCAAAAGATGTTCCTTTTACAACTCAACTTACAAAAAAATGGTTTCAGGGCATTAAGTTCGACTTTATTGGAAACAGAAAATACGCTTATATGATTTCAGGAACAATGTTCGTGATAGCTCTCATTTCATTTGGAGTAAGAGGATTTAGTTATGGTGTGGATTTCAGTGGTGGACGTAATTATGTTGTTCGTTTTGACCAACCGGTTAAAACGGATAATGTGAGAGTATTATTGGCAAACTCGTTTGATGGCGATATACCGGGAGTTATTACTATTGGCGACAACAATCAGGTACGAGTTTCAACAAAGTTTAAAATTGCTGATAATTCTTCAACTATTGATGATGAAATAGAAGGCAGATTATTTACCGGTTTGAAAAGTTTATTACCTGACAAAGTTACAAAAGAAACTTTCATTAAAGATTATATCAAAAGTTCACAAAAGGTAGGTCCAACCATTGCCGATGATATTAAAACTTCAGCAATATGGGCAGTTATTTTAGCAATTTTGGCTATTGGATTGTATATTTGGGTACGTTTCCGCGATGTAGGCTATGCCGTAGGTGCAATTGGTTCATTATCGCACGATGCTGTCATTACACTTGGTATATTTTCTTTATTCTATAGTATAATGCCTTTTTCGATGGAAATTGACCAATCGTTTATAGCGGCAATTTTGACTGTTGTGGGTTATTCAATTAACGACACGGTAATTATTTATGACCGACTTCGTGAATACATCAATTTATACCCAAAACGTGACCGTAAAGATACCATGAACGATGCCATTAATCACACTTTGGGACGTACATTCAGCACAACAATGACTGTGTTTGTAGTATTAATGGCTATTTTCCTTTTTGGTGGTGAAACTATTCGAGGATTTATTTTCGCTTTGTTGTTTGGAGTTTGTATAGGGGTTTATTCAACTGTATTTAACGCGTCACCAATTACTTACGACGTTTATTTATACAAAAAGAGAAGGGCTGCCAAAAAAGCTGCTTTAACTGTTAAGAAATAATTCTTAGAAATACAATTTATAAAACAGAAAAACCTTATCGAATGTTCGGTAAGGTTCTTCTTTTTTTTTGTGGTTCTAATTACAAAAAATGATTAATACAAATCATTATTATTGTATTTACTTAAAATGTTTTCAATTACAGAGTCTTCTTTTTCCTGACTTTGACAGTTTTCGAGCCTTCATTTTGTAAAAAGCTGTATT
>JACDZH010000227.1 GCA_013426815.1 Paludibacter sp. | reverse complement strand
ATTGGCTCCTCTTTTTTCAATCTAATCAAAATTCTTTTACCGGACAACAGTGATTATTTTTATAAAAAATACTGTACACTATCGGCACTATATAAATATTGAGCAAAGTAGAAGTAAGCAAGCCCCCCAAAATTACTTTCGCCATTGGGCTTTGTATTTCGTTGCCAGATAAATCACCACGCAGTGCCATCGGAATAAGAGCTAATGCTGCTGTAAGTGCGGTCATCAATATCGCATTCAAGCGCTCGGACGAGCCTTTGGTAATTGTTTCGTGCAACGAAACGCCTTTCGACTGCAAGCGTTGATAGTTCGAAATCAACAGTATACCGTTTCGAGTGGCAATGCCAAAGAGCGTGATAAATCCGATAATAGCCGGAATGCTCATTACGCCCGAAGTAAAGTAAATTGTGAATACACCACCAATTAATGCTAATGGTAAGTTGAGTAAAACCACTCCTGATAATTTTAGATTTTTAAATTCCTGATACAAAAGTAAGAAGATAATTAGAATGGCCAAAATGGATGTAATCATCAAGGTTTGCGAGGCTTTGGCTTCGCTCTCGAACTGACCACCATATTCTACCCGATAGCCTTCGGGGAAAGTGATTTTCTCATTCACGTTTTTCTGAATATCTTCTACCACACTTCGAATATCCCTGCCCGACACATTAGCCGAAACAACAACTTTACGCTGTACGTTTTCACGTGTAATACCACTTGGACCGGAAACAGAAACTACTTCGGCCACTTGTTCCAATGGGATTTTTTTGCCATCGTGTGTATCGATTAGTGCCGTGCGTATTCCTTCAATCGTTCCTGTAAAATCGTCCTTTAATCGTAACACAAGGTCGAATCGACGTTGCCATTCGTAAATATCGGTTAGTTTTTCACCACCAAACGAAATGTCAATAAATTCATTGAATTGCTCAATAGTGATGCCATATTGCGCCAACATATCGCGATTGGCACGATTTGAATTTGAGGTATTTCAATTTGCTGATCTACGTTTACATCTACCAATCCTTCAACGCCAGCAATAGAAGCTTTAATTTGGTTGCCAATGCTAAACATTTTGTTCAAATCGGTTCCAAATACTTTAATAGCAATGTTGGCACGAGTACCCGAAATCATGTGGTCGATACGGTGTCCGAGCGGTTGTCCAACGGTGGCAGCAATGCCAGGAACGCCTGCAATTTTTTTACGCACTTCAATCATAAACTCTTCCTTGCTTCTGTCTTTGAGAGTAAATCGGGCATCAACTTCGGCACTGTTTACGGTTTGTGCATGTTCGTCCAACTCGCCTCACCCTGTTCGGCGCGAAGTGCTTACAATTTCAGGAATGGAGAGCAATTCTGTTTCTACCAAATTTCCCAATCGATTGCTTTCTTCCAACGAAGTTCCGGGTTTACAAACAACTGATAAAGTGAGCGAACCTTCGTTGAATTCAGGTAGAAAGGTACGCCCCAAAGTTGAATACAAAATAAGCGAAACAAGAAATAGTCCCAATGAAGCGAAAATAAAAATTCGCTTATGCTGCAAAGCCCACTCCAACGAAAGTTGATAATAATGTGTTAGTTTTGCAGTCAGCCATTTATCTTTTTCGTTTTTATCCAGATACTTATCATTTGTAAGCAACATATTGCACAGCAGAGGTGTAAGCGTCATGGCTACAACAAGCGAAAGAAACAAGGACGTTATAAACGCATTCCCAGCGGAATAAGCATTCGCCCTTCCATGCCCGACAGGAAAAACAAGGGAATTAAAGCCACAATGATAATCATCGTTGCATTGATAATGGAGGCCCGCTCTTCTTTCGAAGCTTCGAATACCGCCTGAAAAGTTGATTGACGGTTTTCGGGTGATTTCTGACTGTTCTGCCGAAGTCGTTTATACACATTTTCCAAGTCGATAATGGCATCGTCCACCAACACCCCAATGGCGATTGCCATACCGCCTAAACTCATAGTGTTGATATTCAGCCCCAAATAATGCATCGCAATAACTGCACCCAATAACGAAATGGGAATTGCCAACAACGAAATAATAGTTGTGCGGAAACTACCGAGAAAGAGAAACAGGATTATGATAACAAAAATACCACCTTCAATTAAGGCATCTTTTACATTGCTTACCGAAGTTTCAATAAAATCGGCTTGACGGAAAATCTTAGTATCCAACTTTACATCGGGCGGCAAAGTTTTCTGAAGTGTTGCCAAGTTAGCTTCAATTCGTTTTGTTAGTTCAACTGTGTTGGCGTTGGGCAGTTTTGAAATGGACAATATCACAGCGGGTTTGGCATTTTCCGAAGCATAACCCATTTTTACGGCACTTCCAATTTTTACTTCTGCTACATAAGCGATTCTGATGGGCTTTCCGTTTTCTGATTTGATATACGAATTTCCCAAAGCCTCCAACTCCGAAGTGCGGGCAATACCTCTCACTACATATTCATTTCCATATTGGCGAACGGCTCCACCTGTAGAATTTTGGCTCAATCCTTTACAAATATCTGCCAGTTCAGTCATCGAAACCTTGTAGAATTTCATTTTATATGGGTCTGCCAACACCTGATATTGCTTGTATTCGCCACCAATAATGGTTACTTGCGAAACACCGCCCGTGGCCAATAGCATTGGTTTTAAGCTCCAGTCGGCAATAGTTCGTAAGTTCATTAAACTTGTACTGTCGGCTTGCAAGCCAATAAAAAACATTTCGCCCATAACGCTCGACTGCGGCGCAAGCGTAGGCTGTCCCACGCCCAACGGCATTTGCGTGTTGACGGTAATCAGTTTTTCACTTACAATTTGTCGGGCTTTGAAAATGTCGGTTCCCCAATCGAATTCGACCCATACAAACGAAAAGCCCTGCGACGAAGCCGACCGCACACGGCGCACATCGGTTGCTCCGTTCATGGCTGTTTCGATAGGGAAAGTTACCAAACGCTCCACTTCTTCCGAAGCCATTCCATGAGCATCTGTCATTACTACCACGGTTGGTGCTGTAAGGTCGGGGAACTCATCTACATCCATATTACCAGCTGTACGCAAACCCACCACCATCACCACTACCGCACACAACAGGATAAAAAATTTGTTGTTCAGCGAGAATTTTATGATATTATTAATCATAGCTTATCGAATTTAGTGAACGTGTCCTGAATGAGCATCCAAGTTGCCTGTGGCTTGAGCTAATTTAATCATCACTGCACCTTTTGTTACAATGCGGTCTTTTTTGGTTATTCCGCTTGTAATTTCAGTATTTAATCCATCAGTTCCACCAATTTTCACTTCGCGTTTTTCGAATAATTCAGGATGAACTTGTACATAAACAAAAAACACGCCATTTTCTTCGAGTAGCGACTGATTTGGAATAGTAAGTGCCTGTGTATTAGTAATACTTTTGAGATAAACTTCTACAAAACTACCCGAAACAAATGCCCCTTTGTTGTCGATTTGCAGACTTACCGGGATTAAAGAATTATCGCTATTGGCAGTTTTTACAAACGAAATCAGTTTACCATTCAATTGTTCCAATGTGTAGGTTTGATTGTCGTTGATAGTGCGAATGTTTGCCGATTTGATGGTTCCTAACATCGATGCATATTTTTGCTGCACCTCTGCACGCAACACCAAAGTTTTATTTTGCGATACCGAAACGATGGATTGCCCGGCCTCCACACTTTGTCCGTTTTTTACAAATACCTGTTTCACAAAACCAATCATGGGACTTTTTACACTTTGACCAGCTGCGCTGAAGTTCTTATTCATATTGCCGTAAACCGCATTTGCATTTTCGTATTGCGTTTTGGCATTCAGCAAATCTTTTGCCGACACAATCAGGTCTTTGGCAAGTTCTTTGGCTCTGTCGTAGTCGGCTGAGGCTTTGTCGAAATTATTTTTAGCTTCGGCAAATTATACTGCAGAATTGTTTGATGCCAAGCCATTACTTGAGATGGAGAAGAGCGTTTGACCACTGCTCACGCTTTTTCCCTCCAACAAATTATCGGCTGAAAATAATACAACTCCATCGGCTTTGGCCGAACCAATTACTTCGTCGCTGGGTGCCGATTGCACTTGTGCGGTGGTTTTTATAACCTTTCCGAATGGTTGAACTTGTGGATATTCAGTCGCAGAATCAATTTTCCACGATTGTTCTTTGGTGAAAACAGTGGTATTGGTTTTTGAGATAACAACTGCTTCGGCAGCCGCATCCGCCTCTTCTTCGGTAGCAAAAACTACTATGTTTGCAACTTCTAGTTGGTAAGTATTGTTGTTAATTTTAAAATCGTACACTATTTTACCTGCGCCTTTGGTTGTTGGAGTTACCGCAAATTTGTAAATACCTTTTCGGGTAGGTTTATCCAGTATTTGTGAAACTTCTTTTCCGTTAATAATCAAGCGGATAGTAACGCTTCCTTTTTCTAATGCCAAAAAACTTGGAATATGCGAAAAGTGCGATAAGATGCCACTTTCATTTCCCACGACAAATGGGTCGGCTTCGGCAAAAACTTCAAATTGGGGGCTGTAGCCAGTGAATTGAATGGATGCTTCTTCGTGTGTGTCGGCATCGGTATGTGTATGTTTGTTGCAAGCTGCCAATAAAATAGCAAGTATCGCAACTGAAAAAATAAGTTTTTTCATTTGAATATAATTAGGGTCTGCTGTTAAACTCAGACTACGTTTATATATAAAATTTGAC
>JACDZH010000226.1 GCA_013426815.1 Paludibacter sp. | reverse complement strand
TCAGGTTCCGGCACGAAATCTGCCGACCCTTTCTTGGTCACCTTCTCGACAAATGCGATGATAGCTTTTTTCGATCCGGTGTCGTTCCAGGAAGGCAAACGGTCAGCGGTCTGACAAACGGCCGCCGTGCAAGTAAGTGCCAAGACGAGCGCGACTGCAATGAAGATTTGTGTGCATTTAGTTTTCAATGGTGTGCGTGTAGTTTTCAATGGTGTATCCTCCCTTCAGGATGGTCTGAGATTGGGCTGCCACAGGTGAACGCATCTAGTACTGATCAACCCACTTGCCCAATCTGGTGATTACTGGAAGAGTTCGTGACTGGACTTGATTTCCAACAATCTTTTTGTCAAGCATCGCATTATATTCCCCGGTGGCAACCTGACAATGTGCTTTTTCATTACCGGTAGCCGCATTGAGTACCAAGCCAATCGGGACAATGGCAGTAAATCCAGGGACAATTTGCCCGGCGATATGTTTCTTTTCAGAATTCAAGGCGCGAATATCTCCTTCAGCCGTTGCGCAGTTGACTGGCTTCGCTATATCCGTTTGAGCTTGCTTGGAGATTGGAGAACATGCTGCCATGAGTAAAATCATACCGACGACGAGAGTTGTTTTTTAATTTTTCTATTTAAGCGTGACGCGGCACGCATGTGATGGTCCTGCCGAATTACCTGAACTTTATTTGGGGAACATGAACTGCACCTGGGCGCGAATCTGCCAATCTGGACCATCATCGGGGGTAACGACGTTATAATAAGCACCCAATTGCGTGTTGACCGGCAGCTTGCCGAGGTGAAAGATTTTGCCGACCCCACCACCCAGCGGAACTGTCCATTGATTACCACTATCGGCCTTCCAATCGACGGTGGAGATGGGGGCACTGGTAAGATAGAAGCCACCTTCGAAGTTGTAATTGACAAAAGGCTGGATCATTCCATTGTTAAAAGAGCCGCCCCGGTTATCGTCGGAGACTGACCAGATGTTGTTGGCCAGAAATCCAAAGACCCAGGGGTCCCCTTTTTCGAGGCGAAGCACCACCAATGAGGGACCAAGCCCCCAGTTATTGTTGCCAAGTTCGCGATCGTTGTTGGTAGGAATCTGCACGACCGGCCCGGCACCCCATATCCATTTTCCAGGATTGGCGGGAGAAAGGAATCCTGTAAAGACGGTATCCCCGATCCCGTTGGTCCGGTCATCACCAGGATAAAGTGAAGGCATGGAGATCACCGGTACGATGGTGCGGGTGATGATGTTCCATTCACTGTTCACCGAGACAGGGATCACCGGCTGGATATTGAGTACATTCTGGGTGCCTTTTTCTGGTCCGTAGTTGAAATTAGTGTTGTTCTGGAACGGTACGCTGATCAGGTTGCCGACTGGGTTTTGGGCCAGTTTTGCCAGTTCTTCGGCACTTAATTCGGCGAAGGCCTGCGACGTTATAAGCAATACAGCCAAGGCTGCGGTAACCTGAACTTGAGTTTTAAAACGGTCTTTCAAGGGCTTCTCCTGAAAAATAGGGCGCCTTTTCGGCGTTTATTGGATTATGGTTGCTGAACGGGGCCGATCATGGGCGTTTTTACCGGTTTGGCCAAGCCGAAAAAGACCACGACACCCTGACCAGCACCCCGGGTACTCAATGCTTCTGAGGCTTCGCCGAACGCGGCCGCATCAATATCCCAATTGTTTGTTACCCAGACATCGCCTGCAGGCCCGACACCGATATCAACCAGCTGTTGCATACCGCCACCAACATAGCCACCTGGGGGCGAAATAGCATCGCCGGTTTTCATACCTGGCTGGCAGTTCTCGGTGCGCACACCACACAATTGCACAATACCTGTCGAGTCGGAAACCAAGTTGGACACCCAGACGTTGTCATTTCCATCCACGGCCACAGCCCAGGGACCGGCCAACCCTTTGCCGGATATCGGTGAGAATGGGGCTTTCGATCCATCAGGCTGCAGGACAGAAACACTGCCGCCCTCAAAGTAACCAGCCTTTTGCGCGGACAGATTATGTACCAGCACTTCCGTTGCCGACTTTTCACCTTTGACGGCATATTCAGCCAACATTTCGATTTGCTTCAGACGGCCGCGCTCTGAACTGCCGAAACGGTCTGCGCGCCAGACATTGCCCTGGCTGTCGATGGCCATGCCACTGCCGCTGTAGCCGGCCTCAAACTTCTCGACCTTGGTCGGGTCGGAGACGTGAAAGCGGATCACTGAAGAGCCGATATTATTACTCACCCAGATTCGGTCCTGCTGATCGATTGCCAAGTGGAAAGGAGCAACCAAACCGCAAGGGTTATCCAGCGGGTTTTTGCTTTTGTTCTGACAGTAGATGCGCGCCTTGGACGGATCGCCCTCGGGTAGATGAACAATTTGGCTCTTGCTTTGATCCACCGCCCAAATATCGCCGGTACGTGTGACAATAATGCCCTGCATTTCCCCAAGCTGGCCTTGAATGGTCCATCCATCGGGCGGTGATAAAGGATTGCCGGAGGGGTTGAAGCGGGTGATATTCTGGCTGGCATAGCCGTCCGCCCATACGTTGTCCTGCGCATCGATCGCCAGGCCGAAGCCCACACCAGACAGGCCACCGCCGGTGAATCCGGTGGTCAGTGGAGAAAGCGGCTTGCCATTCGGAGCAAACTTTGACAGATTGCCGTTCCAGAGGATAGACTGGTTCTGTGCGCCGACGAGGAAATTATTGCCGACCCAGACATTGCCCTGGCTGTCGAACATCAGCTTACCACCGCCGCTGTAGCCGCCGCCGGTAAACTTCAGCGGCAATACCCAGGCACTGGGTACGAATGTCAGGTAAGGCAAAAATGGGGTAGCACGCATCTTTTTGCCTTGCGGCACCGGGTAGAAAACATCCAGCAACCCGAAAAGCCTGTCTGTCTGAAACGCCGGATTCCGGACAATCGATTCGGCAGCAGCCAGCGTGTCCGAGGGCACCACGCCAGTGGGTGAGGTCGTAGCGGCGAACAGTTTCGTGCAGGCATCTGCGGTGACTTGCGTAGTGCAGCCTGCCAACAGGTTCGCCAGCGTCGCAAAATTGGCCATGGTCGGCGTTTGCGAACTATTCAGCCCGTCCTGAATCGTCATGCCGTAACCACCGGTGGCAAGATCGACAAAGTTGGACACGTTCCCGGCAGTAATCCTCAGAGCCAGCGGTGACCCTTTGACCTCGGTACCAGAGATGAGTTGATTATGTGTCCACACAGAAGCGATGGTGGTGAACTCGTTGATTGTCACAGTGGCCGGTGCCTTAGCTCCAAGGACTGCTATCAGTGCGATGGCTGGATTGTCACCTCGCCCTTTGCCGGCGGTAGACGTACCACCCTTGGCGATCAGATACAGGGAAGTCTCCCCCCCGTCTTGAACAACCATGGTGAAGCGGCCCTCAGCATCAGTCTTTGTCTGGGCAAGTTCCTTGGGACTGTTTGTGCTCGCTGCCCACAAGGTAACCTGAGAGCCCTTTATCGGTGCACCGCCGCCGAGCACCTGACCGTTGAGGTTGGTGGCCGCAAGAATTGGACTGGCATGTAAAATCATGGCGGCAAGCAATGCAGGCAGCAAGGCAAAAAATTTTGTCTGACTTCTCATACAAACTCCATTTTGGAATGGTTAACAGCCTCTCGAAAAAGGCTGCCTTATTGTCTCTCTCCCAACCAAGCTCTGAACGGAAATGGTGGCAAACCCAGGGAACCTCAGCGTCCGATAAGGCACTCATGTCGGAGCTTTTTCACATCTTTGGAGCCTCAACGACGATGGCCATGGCCTCGGAAAAACGGATGACCACATCGTCACCCTTCTTCAGCTCTTTAAGGTTCTGAACAGTCGTGGCAACTTTAATAGACCTGGTGGCGCCGTCAGGATCGGTGATCCTTACGGTCCTTTCTTTCAGGTCAACCGCATCAATCTTTGTGTTGAGCACACTTGTCTTCGTCACAAGCATACCAGGTTTAGCACCCTTAGGTGCCAGGAAGACGGTTTCAATGCCCTCTCCACCTGCTGCTGCACCCGCCTTTTGGATGTAAACTGCCAGCGACTCCACAAAGGTCGTCCTAACCAGGTCTCCCACCTTAATTTGGTCGAAGTTTATGACATTTGGTCCGCAGATGATGGTTTGGGTATTGCCGTCTTTTTCCAGGGTCACAGCACGTTTTTCAGTATCGATGGCGGTTACCCTGGCCTCCATCGATAGGGTTTCCACCATAAGAGCACTCGGCTCCTCGGCCATTTTCTTTGTTGGTTCAGCGGCAAGGGCCTCACTGCCTCCAGACACGAATTGTATTCCAGTGGCCAAAATGGTTGCCATGGCGACTGCCATCAATGTTCTCTTCATTTATTTTCTCCTCTTTGATAGTTGCGGATTCTTGCGTGACCTACGATGAATCAAACGACCTTGCACCGGCGACTTTCGTAAAATACCCATTGCCTCTTATGGGGTCCTTTAGTGCCTTACTCCTGAAAGTCTGTCAAAAAAAACAAGAAAAAATTTATTCTATCTTGCAATCATAGAACAGCAAAGACTTTGCAGTCGATTGGAGTGTTCATGAATATTTTGAAAAATCTGGGTTGCGGGCTTGTTGCTCGCGTTAGAAGTGATAGCTGTAATTAAGAGAGAAGAAGCACATATACGGGCTGTCATAGCTTCCGGAAAAGATCCCCGGAGAAGGCACATGGGCATCTTCGACCACCAGATATTCAA
>JACDZH010000225.1 GCA_013426815.1 Paludibacter sp. | reverse complement strand
AGATATATAAATTTAAAATCCGACAGTTTTTAATTTTTGTCGGTCAATAGTGAATAATTATATATACTTGTTTTCTCCAGGTAAATGATTTCATCAATCCTATCGTTATTTATATCTTTCAGTACAACCAATGGTAACTGACTTTGTTGCAAAGAATAATCGTAGGTTGCTCCTCCTGCTATTTTAAACTTTATTTTTGCACCGTTGGACAAATCTAACTCAGAAACAACTATTTCTTTTTTTCCATCACCGTTGATATCACCCAATAATACATTGGGATTTCCATCTTTGATCATATCATAGTTAAGTCCGGTTCCCAAATCATAATACGCGTCATTGGTCAGAGAAATTTGTCCATTGTTTACCGTAGTTTTAAATACTTGTACATAATCTTTGGTTTGCATTATGCCGTTTTGGTCGGCAATTTTAGCAGGATATATATTAATCACATCATCAATTCCATCTCCTGTCATATCTGCCGATAACCAGTAACGGCTTGTTTTATCTACAGTTTGTTGTGAATATGGAACGGGAGTTGTGATTGTATTCACACTCATGTTGGTATTATCTGTTCCCCACGAGAAGCCGGTAGAATTCAATTTTCGGCTGTTTAGTCCGGTAAGTGTAATTCCTTCCATATAATATTTCTCAATACGATAGGCATAACTTAAATCGTATTGTTTTAAAACCGTAGTACCGGATTTTACCTGAATATTATCAAGTCGGTATCTGTTTTGGTCATGCACATCTCCATAGCCGGTTTCTTTTACTATTGTTTTGGTGCTGTAATTGAAAACAATGCTGTCGGAAGGCAGGATACTACCGTGTCCTGTATACTCAATTTTTCTAATTATAGTCTGTCCTTCATCAACTTTATAACTGAATGTCATAAAATTAGCATTCGCATCGGAAATTTTACTCACTACCCATTCAAAATTAGCTGATTTAGCATTATCCTTCGTTAATGCATTCACATTTCTGGCTGCAGAATACTCAATAGTTCGTCCATCTTTTGTAGTAACAATAAACTTACGTGGTCCGGCACTGTAAACAGTCCATGTTAATCTCCAGCCTGGATTATTATTAACATTTTCCTTTGTTATAGCAGTCTCAACGTATGGAATTACTCCTGTGGTATAAATTCTTGAAAAATCTTTATGTTCCGACTCATAGGTTGACCCGTTTAAATTCTTCGTGGCATTGTATATTATGTCACATTGAGTATTAATATCAATGGCTGTGGGATAATTGGCATAAAATTTTGAATCAGTTACCGTATAAGGGGTTGCACCGGTAATAAGATGAAGTTTTACTCCATCCATTATATAAGCATCATTATTTAATTTTATACCCGAAAGTGCATTATCGCTAAATATATTTTGCGTAGCTAATGTTATTGACGATAAACCGCCTATATTCCATCCTATACCACACACGCCATCACCTCCCTGGCTATTATATTCCAACGAAATATTAGGTTGTACTCCGTTTATACCGGCAGGACAGTCAATGGGAATGGAATAAGTAGCAGCACCGCTGGAACCTACATTGAACTTGCCCGGAATACATCCCACTACTGTTGGTGTTTGTGCTTGTATTTTTATTTGGATTGCAAAACAAAAAAATGCTATAATCAGGGTATAAATTATCTTCTTCATTTCAAAATTTTTTATAAATTATGAACTATAAACTGTTTACTGTTTTATGATTTTAAACTCGGTTGCTTTTCCTTCGGCAATTACCCTTACGATATACCAACCGGTAGGGTAGGACGCCATTTCAAATGGAGTTATATCTGAATCGGCAATTTTGTATTGCAACATATTTCCCTGAGCGCTGTATAAAGTAATACTGATTTTATCCAGTATTTCGCCGCTTATTCCTACAGCCAACGCTCCATTGGTGGGATTTGGGTAAATGGTTATCTTGCGGTCACCCAGTTTTTCCTCCACGGGCGTAGGTTCCGGTTCGGTAATAGAATATTGTTTTTTTACATGTGTGATAGTACTACCAAGTGTTACCAATTTACGGTTAATACGGTTTCCGGCTAAATCATAGGCATAGCTTATGCCTACACCCGGTAAAACAGGTAATATAAACGATGCGATTTGATGAAAAGGATTGACTATAGCAGTTGCCCATTCCAGGTTATTGGGTATGGCACAACCATCATTCGTAAAAACAGCTGTTTTCCGTTGTAAACAAACACAAGAGTTACCGGCAAGTCCATCCGCATTATCGGCGCTGAGTCGATTGGGTTTGGTTTTACTCGAAGTTCCATCATAATAAATACTGTCTTTTGTCAACCCGTAATTATCGCGCAAGTATACGGGTTCGCCCGAATTACTCCATAGAATTTTTCGTTGGTACTGAATCTGATGATTGGGTGATGCAAACAATCCCGAAAAAAGTTGGTCGAGGGTAAACCCACTGTTTAAATACTGGTAGGCTACAATCAGGTAAGTCTTTGGAGCCATTGTTGTATTGGACGGAAAATAATAAAGTTCTGTACTTCCACCACCACGCAATACCCATCCGTTTAAATTTACCGTTTCAATTCCTGCATTATACAACTCTACATATTCACCATTGCTATAGGGTACTCTGGTAGCTATTTGTTCGTTGAGGGGTGTGTCGTACATTATTTTGTTGATAATCACAAAATTTGTTGCGTGAAGGCTATTTATAACAATAAACAGACAGAACAATGTGATATAGTTTTTTATTCTACAAGCCGGAAGATTTGTTGGTTTACTCATCATTGAAAATGGGTTGCCAACCGAAGTAATAAGTTGCATAAATTTCATTTTAAAGTGTTTTCGTAATAACTAATTGTATGATTGTCAAATTATAAATTTAAAATAAAGCCCCTCTGATATTTAAAATCAGCGTTATATATATCCGATGTGACAGGGTTTAATGCTGTTATAGTTTTCAAACTTTTCCAAAGTTTAGAACTTTGGAAAAGTTTGAGTGTTGAAAAGGTTTAAGAAAAAATTGTTTTATCACATCACCATAGCACTTAGGGTGCTACCCAGATTCGTCGTAGTTTATAATCTCCTGTAACCTATTTTAAGCTCAGGCTCCTGCCTGAGTTCTGCTAGAATTAAAGTTCTGCTTTCCAAATTAAATTCCAAAATGAAAAGCTGGAGCTTTCCTTCCCACCCGAACAAGCGAAAGACGATTGTCCGAACAAATAGACAACTGAACCACGCTACGCTGAACTGAGTCATGGTTTAATTTTTATTGATTTCGGATTATATTACCGTGTCGTTTGTTTTGTCAAAGTTCAAAATCCAAATTTTAGTGTCTCCTGCCTTTTTCTCACTTTTCGTATAGATAAGATATTGGCGGTCATTGGAAAATACACATTCACTATATCTGCTTCGTTCATTTACTAAAATGTCTGTTACTGTACGTTTAATATAGTCGGCTAATACAATTTTGCAGTCTTTGATTGCAGGAAATAAGCCATTCTTCATCTTTTTATAATTCGTAAGTTTAATGTCAGATATTTTGTCAAGTTGTGAACATGTAACTTTATTCTTATCCAGATTTGTTGTATAAAACTTCTTGTCACCATTATAGAAAAGTAATGAGTCTCCTTTCTCTGTCCATATCGGATCATAAATGTCAGCACTTATAGTATTTATTTTCTTTTGAATTGTAGGATTTGAAATGTTCATTACCCACAAATCAACTTCTCTTGGAGATGAACAAGTCTGAGCAATTGTAATTGTATTTCCGTTGCTGTCATGTTGAATTTGCGGTGGAGAATCCTTCAAATAAGCCAACCATTTATTATCCGGCGACACACTAAAATCATAATAGGCATTTGCTTCAGTTGTAATTTTTGTCTCTTTCATGGTATTGATATTATATTCATACACATGATCAAAATCTTTGAAATAAGCTATCACATCATTATTAACCCACTGTGGATTTAAACTCTCGTCACAAATTTGTTTAAAACCTGAACCATCCAAATTTATTATTCCAATCTTGCGAAAACCATAAGAAAATGCAATAACATTTTTATTTGATATAGTTACATTAGCTTCTCTTCCGCTATCAAAATTAGTCAATCTATATGCTTTTGATTTAAGCCTCTTTACAGGCTTATTGTCAATTAATAAAGGGAACTCAAAATATATTCTAGGTGTACCACCTATTGGAATATAGTTAGTCATATGACCAATACAAATAGATAAATCAAGTTTCCCTGTAAAACAATTTATGCTTTTATTGTCATATTTATCACTATAATCTTCATCACAAATAAGACACTCAAACGTCCAAATACTGTCATTTGATTTTGTGGCTGTAATCGTGTCTAATCCTTTTTCAAACCCATTGTCAAAAGCAATCTGTAACGCACTATCTTTATCAATCGTACATCCTGAAGATTCTTTGTTTATTCTTGTCTGTGAAATGCAAGATTGTATAACCAACAAAACAAAAATTATTATAGTAAATCTGTTCATCTTTCTTTTTTCTCTTAAATACCCCCCTTGCGCGAGTTTGTAACTTGTGCATTGCTTTGAGAAAGCAAAATGTCCTATTTATCCTTGCTCTATCGAGCAACACATCGATTGCAAATCGGGGCGAGCAAGGAGCTTTACCGTTTCCCTGCGTGAGGTATTTCTGCGTATCACTCATTATATTAGTTTGAAAACCGCAACAGCAGGTGGTAATTGATAACCTGAGTTCGGGATAAGAAAGTGTGTCAAAAAGTTGTATCATAGGAGTT
>JACDZH010000224.1 GCA_013426815.1 Paludibacter sp. | reverse complement strand
ATCTATATATTTGTACCCCGAGACAACGCAGGACACACTGCACGTTTGGTAACACACGCCTATGCAATACAGCCCACAGAAGTGCAATTTGGAAGTTCATCGCACGCATTCACTTTTTCGTATGTGGAAAGGTAAACCGCCCGCAAATGGGCTGCATCCCATAGCCTCGGTCGTTAGGCGTAAGTGTTGAAAAAAAAGAGGCGGTTTAGGGTTAATAAACCTATAACTTTGAATAAGTTGATGTTGGGTTTTCAAGCAAGTAAAGAGAAAGAAAAAGAAACACGCTTCGCATGAAAAAAGAAAAGAAAAGAAAAGAAAAGAAAAGAAAAGAAGAAAGAAAAAGAAAGAAACGCTCCGCGTGGAAAGCTCAAATAAGAAGTTAATAAGCATAAAACCAGATGTGTAGTTACCGACAGTGCATTTATCAAAATCCTATGAATAATTAAAGATTCAAACGCTTCGCGTAGAAAAATACAAGAATTAGATTCCATCGTTTAGACTTTCTGTACGACATTTATTACTAAAAACAAGTTAAGAAAGAAAGAAAGAAAGAAAGAAAGAAACGCTTCGCGTAGAAAAACATGGGATTGACGTGGCTTGGCTCGCATGGAAAAAGACGAAAAGTGAGTATTGGAGACTTTAAGCGTATCAGAACTGAAAACGAAACACAAAAGATTAGCGCAAACACCGTACGCCTAACACCAACCTATGTGCAATGGCGGCTGAAGTGCATTTAGGAGGTGTTGAGCCCGCATTCACTTCATCGTACTGCGACAATGAATGCTACCGCAAAACGCCAATGCTCATAGCCGCGACTGTTATGCGTACTTTAAAAAAAACAAAACAGACGTGAATCAGAGACTTAAAACCAACGAAAATGACTGAACAGACAACACAAAAACTAACAACCGGAGACTCTGAGAAAAGAGAAATTGTTTTTGAAATAGGTGGTGAAGGTGGAAGCATTTCCATTATAAGAAAACAAATAAAATCCAAATTTGAATTCATTTACAAACACAATGAATATGACTTCCTTGACGAAGATTTGTCTATCAATATAGAGAGTCAGTTTGAAAATTTTGAATTAGCTTTTCAGACAATTAACAACAAATATAGAATTTACTTTTTACACCTTTCGAGAGTTCATAATGACTACAAAGATTATGTTTCAGACGAATTAGTGAATAAGCTTAACGACCACGACTTAAAACTTGAAGATTTTCAAAATCAAGACAATTTTGAGCATAAATTAAATGTAAAATTTGTATTTGACAGTATTTTGGATAAATGGACAAAATTGAAAATCAAAATATAAAAATACAGTGAAACAGCACACAACACCAATTCTACTGAGGAACAACATAGTAGAAACATTAGAAAAGGTACATTTTGACACTTCGCTTTATGATGAAAGTTGGATTCAGAATATTTGTTTTCAAAATCCACAGATATTACCATTTGACGAGTTGGAACCCACTTTTATAGGAATGATTCCAATTTGTAGAGAATTAAGTACAGATTCTGGTTTCATTGACTTAATCTACATAAACGAATATGGATTTATAACTATTGGTGAGTGCAAACTATGGCGGAATCCAGAAGCAAGAAGAAAAGCAATAGGACAAATTCTTGATTATGCAAAAGATTTATCCAAATGGGATTTTAAGAAATTTGAAACTGAGTGTTTAAAAGCTCGTAACGACAACAAGACAAGTTTACTCGAAATCTTAATTGAGTATTTCCCTGAAATTGACGAATCATACTTAATTGACAATATACAAAAAAATTTGCAGAAAGGTCGCTTTTTGCTGACAATTATTGGAGATGGAATTCGGGAAAACATGGAAGAATTAACGTCATATATTCATCGAAATACAAACTTAAATTTCACGCTGGGACTTATCGAAATTCCTGTATTTAAGAATCCTAAAACTGAAGAATTAATTATAACTCCACGAATAATTGCAAAAACGAAAGAAATAGAAAGAATCGTATATAGAATTTCTGACAGCTATGTGGAAACTGGAGTTAATGAAAAACAAGAGAACCAAAACAGTATAAGTATTTCTGAAAAGGTATTTTACGAAAGACTAGAAAAAAATATTGGAAAAGAAATGCAACAAATTTTATATGAATTCATTCAACAACTGACTGATGAATTGAATTTTGTATCAAAACTCGGCAGAGGGAAACGATTATCGTTAAATATAAAATCTCCAAATGAGAACTATAATTTTGCTTCAATACAAGAAAATGGAGAAGTTTGGTTTTATGGAATTACCTATATCGGGAACAAACAAATTGGAGTTGATTATCTTAAAAATCTTGCGACTTTATTAAATGCAAACTTTGACGACAGATTTAAGGAATGGCAATGGTGTGTTAAGCGAAACGGAAAATATTTAAGCATTGTTGAATATCTCAACAAAAAAGATGACTGGAAGAAATTAATAATTGACACACTTGACAAGACAAAAAAGATTGATGAACAACAATAAAATACGCATAACACAAGCCTATGGTCATTGGCTGGCTGACGTGCATTCCGGCAGTTTTGCTCCCGCATTCACTTTGTCGTTTCACGACAGCGAATGCTCCCGCAAACCGCCAAATGCCCATAGCCTCGGTCGTTAGCCACAATCCAAAAAATGAAAAAATTCATTGAGTTACGAAGCTAACGACTGAAAAAAAGACAATTGAAAATCAAAGACTTACGTGGTCGTTAGTCAGAATAATAGAAAAAAAAAACAAGCGTATGAATAGACATTTAATTTTTGCATTAATATTGACTGGTTTATTGACTTCTTGTGGAAAAGAGAAAAAACTAGACGAAAAAATAACAACGATCCAGAAACAGAAAGTCGTGACAGACTCGTTTGCTCTAATTCAGTTTGATTGGACACAAACAGGAAAATTGAAAAAAAATACAATTGAGGAATTAAAGAAGAAGGAAAAAACAACTGATAAAATCGTTATGAGTTTTATACGTAAATACACAAAACTTGTAGACGAACTTAATGAAATATTAATTAAAAACAAGGGCTATGACTCGTTAAATAACTCTTACCTTTCAGACAAAATACTCGAAAAACAATTTGCTTTAGATTTTAATAAGAATGTTGAAGTTAATGGTTTCAGACTTGCCTCGTCAGAAGGAATGATATACATTTCACAGAATACAGATTTTATAAAATCGGAAACAATCTCACTAGTTGACTCAATTTCAAATGAATTTATAAATCTCTACTGCTTCGAATTCGACAATGTTTGTTGTGAAGATGCTGGAGTAGTTATTCCAACTGAAGAATTGATTAATAGAATCTATAAATGGGGTGAATTATCTAAAAAGACAAATAAACTCGAATACAAAGAATATGTAGAAAATGAATTTCATTCAAATCTGAGTCTATTATTTACGGGTTTAGATAACACATTATCTTTCGACCGCGAAACAAAGAAGTTTAATGAAGAAACTCTAAATTCAATGACTAAATTCATAGAGAACAAACCAAATTCCAGAGCAACTAATGAATTTAAAGAATTTATTGAACTTTTGAAAGCCGAGAATTTCGAAGAAACTCAGAAAGTAGACGATTATTTGAAAAAGAAATTAAATTACTGTGGCTAACACACGCCTAAGCGCATTGGCGGCTTGACGTGCATTCAGCGGTATTTGCTCCCGCATTCACTTTGTCGTTTCACGACAGCGAATGCTCCCGCAAACCGCCAATGCACTTAGCCTCGGTCGTTATGGCCTATAGTAAAAAAAAAGACAAAGACGGATTTTTTTCGCTGAAAATCTTTGACGAACCGACCGCTTTTTCGACATAAACACACGAATCTGTAACGACTGAAATCTTTGAAATTGGGGTTTGACAACTAAAAGAAAAAGAAAAAAAGGATAGTGGAAAGTTAAACGAAAAGAAAATATTATCTTTGGAGAGTCATATAAACAAAAAACCCGGCTTCATCACCAGCATAAAAACTGGGAGAGGAATCACCGGGACTACGGCACAAAGATACAAAGAAATATGGAAAACAAAACAATTATCGAGAGAATTATTTCAAAGGAGCGTTTACAACCTTATTTGACCCACCACAGAAACAATCAAGAAAAAGCTTTTCAGCACTATAAGAGCAATATACTTGTTTCTGAAGCATTTTACCCATTATTGTCTATACTCGAAATTGGACTGAGAAATTCCATTGATTTTCAGTTGACTATAAGATTCAATGACAAGAATTGGTTTGAAAATCATGAATTCATTAAAATTGCTTCGAGATTTCAAATTGACAGAATATCGGATGCAAGGTCAAATATTCTATCAGAAAAAAAGGAAATAACTTCTGGCAGAATAATTTCTGAACTCTCATTTGGTTTTTGGACATCTTTATTTGACACTAAATTTGAAATGACTCTTTGGAAAACTCTTCGACTTGCATTTCCAAACTGCCCGAAAGAAATTAGAAAACGGAGAACCATGAGTTCGAAATTTAATTCAGTTCGGAAACTTAGAAACAGAATTTTTCATCATGAGGCTATAACTTGGAATCTTGATGTAATACAGGAATATGAGAAAGAAATTTTGGAAGCATTAGACTGGTTGAATAGAGATTTAGTGAATTGGCTAGATGGACTAAATCATCTTGACAACGTGATTGAAGAAAACAGAAAACATATTGAATGACACCAAACTACAGGCCATAACACACGCCTATTGGCATTGGCTGGCTGACGTGCGTTTAGCAGGTTTTGCGCCCGCATTCACTTTGTCGCTTGGCGACAGCGAACGCTCCCGCAAACCGCCAAATGCCCATAGCCTCGGTCGTTAGGGGTAACAGCAAAAAATGAAAAAGAGCGACTTTGTTG
>JACDZH010000223.1 GCA_013426815.1 Paludibacter sp. | reverse complement strand
ATTGATTATTTGATTGTTATAAGTGTTAATAATTGTCATGCGTAAAACAGGAGATTGATAAACAAAATGTTTTTAATTTCTCATACGAAATTTTATTTATAATTTTCACTCTATAATCATTGTAATGGATGGATTTTGATTGTTTGAAAAGGAACGCATCATTTCTTGTTTGGTCATTTTTCCACTTATCCAAATCAAGCTAAATTCACCTTTTTGTTTTGTAACTATCAACATATCCGCATTATTGGCACCAATAATACGATAATATATTTGTACTCTTTCGCCTTTTTCACGCACTTCTACGGCACTTTCAAATTTGCCAGTTTCCAAAACTTGATCCAAATCACGAACCACCGATTTCATTATAGGTGATTCGGAAGCAGCTTCGAGTGATAATATTTTAACCGATTTCATTTTAGAATTCATAGCTTTTTCATCTTTTGCCATTCCGCCTAAAAGAGTTCCCATATTTACCATTCCCTTATTTACCGTTACATATTGAAATCGTTCATCGTCACAGTATTTATCGAAAAGTGATTTTAGGGTTTGTGCATGATTTATTCCAGTAAAAAGAAATATCACAGTAACTAAAGTCAAAATTTTTTTCATATTTATAGTTTTTTATTTGTATCTTATTTTTGCAAATCGTTTATTCTTATCTTTGTTTCTCCAATTTTTCTTACTTTTAATAGTCCATTTCTGACCTTGTCGAGATTTTGCATAGGTTTCATACTTTTAATGAGTATGTCATTCACTTTTGTCAATTTATCATGTACGTATTTGTGGGCATATTCCGAATCATCAATTCTGTTTCCATACATTACTGCATAATTTTCCGTTTTTGTTAGAGAACGAACTACCATAAAAGTAATTAAGAGTGCAGCTGCAATACCTGAGAATGAAAATATCTGAATCCAAAAACGTTTTGAGTTTGTTTGTGTCACTTTAATTTTCTGGTACACAAAATTGGTTGTTTCAGATAGTTCCTGGTTAAATACTTCAAATAATGAGCAATAAACTTTATGTTTGGGTACAATTTGAGTACTCGAAAAGTAAGTTTTCAATTCATTTTCTTCGGCAAGGGTCGATTCGGCGCGAAAGTATTTTTCTAATAACTCATCTATTTTATCCATACAGTTTCCTCCACTCTTTTTTGTTCTTTCAATATTTTTTCTCTTATTTTTTGACGAGCTCTCGAAAGATTTACTCCTACAGCATTTTCGGTTATATCAGTAATATAAGCAATTTCAGCAAGTTCCATTCCTTCTACGTCGCGCATTCGGATAATTGTTCGTTGCAATTCTGGTAATTGATCAATCATATTTTTAATGCGTGCAGCTAAATCTTTTTGTTCCGTTTGCTGATAGGGGTTTAATTCCACATATTCTTTTTCGGGTGGTAATTCCTCCACTTCTCTGGTTTGACGAATTGTGTCTAGACACAGGTTGCGCATTGCTCTCATTGTAAATGCTGACATATTCTCCACATCGTCCAATTTTGACCTCTTTTCCCACAATTTCATACTCAAATCCTGCACAGCATCCTGTGCAGCATCCGCACTCCTTAACATCGATTTTGCTAATCGATACAATTTATCGGAAAGTATGAGAATTTGATTATTAAATTGTGATGAATCCATACATCTATTAAGACGAAAGAAAGTTGAAAGTCTTACATCCGACTCTCAACTTTTATGAAGTAATATTAAAAAAACGAATAATAAACTATAAAAAATCTCTATATCAGCCGTTTAATAATTCGCATTTTATGGGTATATTTTCCTGTTTGTGCTGAAATAATTCCATGTGAATCGATAGATTCAATTTTTACCCAACCCGAAGCATGAATAATTTTTTGGGAATCGAGCAACAACCCAACATGGATAATTTGTCCATCTATGTTCTCAAAAAAAGCTAAATCTCCTGTTTTTGCCTCAGATAAAAAATCGATAACTTTTCCATTTTTAACTTGTTGAGAGGCATCGCGTGGTATTTGAATGCCACATATAGCAAAAACTAACTGCATCAAACCGGAACAATCAACTCCCAGAATGCTTTTTCCACCCCAAAGATAAGGAGCATTAAGATATTGCAATGCTACCTCGACCAATCGATTTCCATTTATGTTTGAACTAGTTGAAATTGATGGAATTATTGAAACAAAGACCTCATTTACAATATTAAATCTGTTATCTTTAAAATCTGGCAAAAAACTACCACCGGGTATAAACATTTTTTCACCTGAATTTACTTTCTCACACTTTAAAACTGGAACGGGAACACAATAAGAAAGCACGTTTTTGAGACGTAAACTTTCCTTGTATGTAAGCATCTCAACCATTTTTCGATCTAACCAACCGGTATAATTATCAGTTAAATTTCGCACAAAAAGCCAGCGTTCGCATTCTTCAATTATTTCCACACGTTCTCCAAACAGAAGTTGTGATATCATTTCGCTTCGTTCACTGTCGTTAGCCCGAAGTGGAACAAGTGGTAGGATGATGATTCCATTCATAATTCTAAAGAGTTTAATGATAATGAGTGAACAGTCCGAGTCAAAGGAGTTTTTTTCGATACAAAAATAGGTAAAGAATACAGAACTCGCACATATTAGCTTTTTTTTTCGTAATTTTCGGCGTTTTTTGGTTTATGTATTCTTTCTTGTTAATTTGTTAGTCCTATGAAAATAAAAATTATACCATCCCAACTCCATAATTTCACAAAAGCAGGATTATTTGTGTGCATTATTGCTCTTATAGTTCAGTTCTTTCCCACCGAAAGCAAATTTAAATTCCAATTTGAAGTTGGCAAACCCTGGTCATACGAATTAATTACTGCTTCGTTCGATTTTCCGATTTTTAAAAGTGATCAACAAATAAATAAAGAACGGAATGAAATTCTGAAAGACTTTACACCTTATTATCAGATGGATACCTCAATATATGAAATACAAATTAAAAAGTTGTTTTCTGATTGGCAAAAAAAGAGTGGAAAATTGCCCATTTCACAGAATTATATTATACGAAAATTTAAATCTATTTACGCTGCCGGAATTATTTCGGTGGAAGAATACAATAAATTGGTTGAAGAAGGAAGAAAGAACATCTCGTGTATCTTACCTAATAGGTTTTCATACACTATTGACATCGAAAATATGTACACTCCAAAAACAGCTTACGAGGAAATAACCCGCGATGCCCCCGAAAGATTAAAATCATACGATTTAAATTTGTATCTAATTGAGAATCTTAAATTCGACAGTGCCACAACCAGTTTATCTAAAACTGATATATTGAAAAATTTATCACTAACATCGGGCATGGTTCAAACGGGTGAACGAATAATTGATAGAGGTGAAATAGTTACACCGGCAATTTTTCTGGAACTGAAATCGTTAAAGGTTGAATTCGAAAAAAGAAAAGAGTCAATACAACAATCGACCATAGTTGTTATCGGCGAAATTATTTTAATTTTCGGGCTTATTAGCTTGTTTTTTTTATATATTTACCTTTTCCGTCCACGCATTTTCAATCGTATCAGCGATATGCTTTTTATTTCATTGCTTATTGTCATTATTGTTGGGTTGACGTCAATAACAACCAGATATACCAACTCCAGTTATTATATTGTTCCATTTGCAATTTTACCGATAATCATTCGTGTTTTTTACGATTCACGAACGGCGCTTTTTGCTCACATTATTACCATGTTGATTATTTCATTTATGGTTGATAATTCATTTCAATTCTTGATTTTACAAATTATAATTGGGATGGTAGCAGTATCGAGTTTGAAAGATATGACTCAACGGTCGCAACTGGCTCAAACCGCTTTATACATTTTTTTGTCCTATGTTTTGATGTATTTATCATTTGAATTTATTTCCGAAGGTGATTTTCAACGTGTCGACTGGCAACCCATTTTATACTTTGGTATCAGTAGTGTATTTTTGCTTTTTGCTTATGTATTAATTTATATTTTCGAAAAAACTTTTAATCTGATTTCGAGTGTTACCTTAGTGGAGCTTACTAACATTAACAGTGATTTAATGATGAAGTTTGCTGAACTGGCACCGGGTACCTTTCAGCATACCCTGCAAGTTTCGAATTTGGCTACCGAAGCAGCAAAAAAAATTAGTGCCAATAGTCTATTAGTTCGTACAGGAGCTTTGTATCACGATATAGGAAAGATGAGACATCCAGAATACTTTGTCGAAAATCAGCTTGGTGGTAATAATCCACTTTCGGGAATGGATTTTGAACTTGCAGCAGGAATTGTTATCAATCATGTTGCCGATGGAATAGAAATTGCAAAGAAAAGCCACTTACCAGAACAGATTATTAATTTTATTGCAACCCATCATGGTAAGGGAAAGACTAAGTTTTTTTACAACTCTTTTATCAATGCTTTTCCTGATAAAATACCCAATTTTGAAGCATTTACATATCCAGGACCACTGCCAAATAATAAAGAAACTGCTATTTTGATGATGGCTGATGCCGTGGAAGCACGTTCACGAAGTTTGACAAAATATACCGAAGAAAGTATAGACGAAATGGTGGATAATATGATTAACAGTCAAATTGCAGAGGGTCAATTTAAAGATGCTCCCATCACTTTCCGCGATGTGGAAACAGTAAAATCGGTGTTTAAAGAAAAAATCAAAAATATCTATCACACTCGGATTGTTTATCCAGACTTGAAAAACGACAATGAGTCGAAAATTAGTGTATCAAATATAGTTTAATATTGATTTAAATGATTTGATTCAAAAATATAATAAATCCAAATTCAATGATAATTTCATTACGGTATTACATTATATTTATCACTGTTGTCCGGTAAAAGAATTTTGATTAGATTGAAAAAAGAGGAGCCAA
>JACDZH010000222.1 GCA_013426815.1 Paludibacter sp. | reverse complement strand
ATAAACTCCTATGATACAACTTTTTGACACACTTTCTTATCCCGAACTCAGGTTACTAATTAATTAATTTGAATTCAATTTTTCACCTTTCGGTCATAAACATAGATTTTTACCTTATCTTTGCGCGAAATTCTTCTCGAAATGGCTTTAGAAAAAGAGAGTGCCGTATTATTGCTTTTTACCGGTGGAACCATCAGTATGTCAGAAAATCCTACCACAGGAGCATTACGGCCCATTGATTTTAACCGATTACAGGAATATCTTCCGGAATTAAAACAGACAGGCATTCGGATAAAAAGTATTCCTTTTCTGACGCTTATTGATTCTTCAGATGTTCATCCACCTGTATGGGAACGAATGGCGAAAATTATACAGGAAAACTACGATGATTTTGATGGATTTGTGGTACTTCATGGAACAGACACCATGGCATATTCGGCTTCAGCATTGAGTTTTATGCTCGAAAACCTTTCGAAACCTGTTATTTTCACGGGTGCTCAATTGCCAATTGGAATGATGCGGTCGGATGCAAAAGAAAACCTGCTTACCGCTATCGAAATTGCCACAGCAAAAGAAAACGGTTATCCCATTGTTCCCGAAGTATGCATCTTTTTTGAAGATACTTTGTTTCGCGGAAACCGTACTACCAAAAAAAATGCAGAACATTTTAGTGCTTTCAATTCATACAATTATCCACCACTTGCCAAAGCCGGTGTGCATATAAAATATTTTCGTTCCGCCATTCATTATCCGGCAGCCGGAACCAGACTTCGGGTACGAACCCGCATTGATCAGAATATCGCCATTTTAAAGTTATTTCCAGGCATTACCGAACATACAGTAAATGCCATTCTTCACATTCCAAATCTGAAAGCTGTTGTATTAGAGAGTTTCGGAGCCGGTAATGCGCCACGTCGTACCTGGTTTTTCAACGCTTTAAAAGATGCCACCGACCGTGGAATTTTAATTATAAATAAATCGCAATGTAGCACAGGATCGGTAGAAATGGGACGCTACGAAACGAGTTTAAACCTGGTAAATGCCGGCGTAATGAGCGGTTACGACACCACCACCGAAGCCATAATTACCAAACTGATGTATTTATTGGGCGAATACACCTCGCTTGACGATGTAAAACATCGGTTAAGTGTGAGTATGTGTGGTGAAATGACAGTGATAAATAAGGAATAAAAGTTCTTAAAATCTCAGATTAAACCCTGCATTAAAATAAATCCCTGGCATTGGATAACCATAATTTATTTCATACTGTTGGTTCAACAGGTTATTTCAGGCAATAAATACTTCAACTTCTTTCGTTGCTTTGGCAGAAAAGCGGACATTAATTAATGTGTAACTTTGGGTTGTTGCTGTCGGAATATCGGTATATAATTTATCGATATGTTGTGCTGAAAAGTAAACAATCCAAATATTTATATCAAGCGACAAATTGAATTAAATCCCATTTTTTTTCTGTCAATTTAAATGAAATATACATAGTTTTTTAGTAATTTTGCGCTCTGAATTAAAAAACTCGTCCGAAATGAATAAAATTGTCAGCAAAGAGTATTTTTCTGCAAATGTAATAAAATTCGAAGTAGAAGCACCCCTTATTGCCAAAGCACGGAAAGCCGGCCACTTTGTGATGGTAAAAGTAGGTGTTAAAGGTGAACGCATACCGTTAACTATAGCCGATGCCGATTTACAAAAAGGCACAATAACACTGGTAGTACAAAAAATGGGCGTGTCATCATCGAAATTATGCGCATTGGAAGAAGGTGATTTAATAACCGATATGGTTGGACCTTTGGGAAAAGCTACACATATCGAAAATTTTGGAACAGTGGTTTGCGCCTGTGGTGGTGTTGGAACTGCACCTATGATGCCAATTGTGGCAGCATTGAAAAATGCAGGAAACCGTGTGATAACAGTAATCGCAGCACGCACCAAAGTTTTGATTATTTTGGAAAAGCAAATGCGGGTGAACTCCGATGAAGTAATCATAATGACCGATGATGGCTCTTATGGAACACAAGGATTGGTAACAAATGGTGTTGAATCAGTTATTAACCGTGAAAAAGTGGATTTGTGTGTCACCATTGGACCGGCAATTATGATGAAATTTGTAAGCCAGTTGACAAAAAAATACGAAGTTCCAACCTTGGCTTCGCTCAATACTATTATGGTAGATGGAACAGGAATGTGTGGTGCATGCAGGGTGACTGTGGGCGGGAAAACAAAATTTGTTTGCGTTGATGGTCCCGAGTTTGATGCGCATCAAGTCGATTTCGACGAAATGCTAATGCGGTTGGGTGGTTATCGGGATATTGAACGGGAAGAAATGAAAGAATTTGAAAATTTGAAAATGAGTTAATTTGAAGATGACAGTATTTGAAGATTTGAAAATGCGTTAATTTGAAGATAAAAGAATTACAAGCTTTCTCAAACACCTGTCAAGGAGCGAAATATCGAAACTTTTACTGAAGGTTTCTCATAAAAAAAATAATACAATTACATTTTAAACTAAAATCACTCTTAATTCTCACTTTTCCGTCCTCTCTTAATGGAGAGTGTTGGGGTGAGGTAGGGTTATGATGCTTAAATAAAATATGAATATAACCGAAGAAAGAGCCCAACAATGGCGTGCCGATTTACGCAGTTCGATGAAAGCCAAAGAACGTACTGATATTCCACGTGTTCACATGCCAGAATTGGATGCCGAATACCGCAGCCATAGCCGTTTAGAAGAAGTAAATTTGGGTTTAACAGCCGAACAAGCTATATTAGAAGCTAAACGTTGCTTGGATTGTGCCAACCCAACTTGTATGGAAGGCTGTCCGGTTGGGATTTACATTCCAAAATTTATTAAAAACATAGAAAGTGGTGATTTTCTGGAAGCAGCGAAAACCTTAAAAGAAACTTCGGCTTTACCGGCTGTTTGTGGTCGTGTTTGTCCACAGGAAAAACAATGCGAAGAGCGGTGTATTCATTTGAAAATGAAAAAGGAATCAGTTGCCATCGGGCATTTAGAACGTTTTGCAGCGGATTATGAACGTGAAAGCGGAAATATTTCAGTTCCCGTTGTTGCTAAAGCTAACAATATAAAAATTGCTGCCGTGGGTTCCGGTCCTGCCGGCTTGGCTTTTGCCGGCGATATGGCAAAATTGGGATATGAAGTAGTGGTATTTGAAGCATTGCACGAAATAGGTGGTGTATTGAAATATGGTATTCCTGAATTTCGTTTACCCAACGAAATAGTAGATGTAGAAATACAAAATCTACAATCGATGGGTGTACATTTTGTAACAAATTGTGTGGTAGGCAAAACCATTTCGATACAAGATTTGGAAGATGATGGTTTCAAAGGCATATTTGTTGCCAGTGGTGCAGGTTTGCCCCGATTTATGAATATTAAAGGCGAGAATTTGGTGGGTGTGATGTCATCCAACGAATACTTAACACGCGTAAATTTAATGGATGCTGCTAATCCAGAATCGGATACACCTGTATTTAAAGGAAAAAAAGTAGCTATAATTGGTGGTGGAAACACTGCCATGGATTCTGTTCGCACTGCCCGCCGATTGGGAGCTGAACGTGCCATGATTGTTTATCGTCGTTCGGAAGTGGAAATGCCGGCACGTTTGGAAGAAGTAAAACATGCCAAAGAAGAAAGAATTGAATTTTGGACTTTACACAATCCGATTGAATATATTGGAAACGAACAAGGACGGGTAACACACATGTTATTACAAGTGATGGAATTGGGCGAGCCCGATGCTTCCGGTCGTCGCTCACCGGTTGAAATTCCAGGTAAAACGGAACTTATTGAAGTGGATGAAGTGGTAGTAAGTGTTGGAGTTTCGCCCAATCCACTTATTCCCCAATCGGTGGAAGGTTTGGAAGTAACCAAATGGGGTACTGTGGTAGTGGATAAAGACACCATGCAATCGGCAGTTCCAATCATTTTTGCAGGTGGCGATATTGTTCGTGGGGGTGCTACTGTAATTTTGGCAATGGGTGATGGACGACGCGCTGCCAAAGCAATGGATGAGTGGATAAATAGTTAATTTATAAGAAATCGTTCTTTTCCAAAAAAAAAAGCAAACTAAAAACAGAGTATTCCAGCGTAATACGTAGGAATACTCCGTTATAGTTCAAAAATTCATTTTCCGAACCCACGAAAAAGTCGAAATTCGTATTCAATTTTGACCAAATAAATATTTTGCTCATTTTTTTGATGTAGAAACTGACGAAAAATCGCCAACCAACTATCAACTCTTTTACATACCGTTGTAAAAAACCATTTTAAGCTCCCAAAGCACGTAATGCTTCGTACACTAAAATGGCTGGCCAAACAACAGCTTTCAGAAACCCAAATACACCCAACCAAAAAGTAGTGGCATGTGAAATAAAATAAATAGCCGCACCTATTAGTCCGAGTCCATAAACTGCACCACTGGTAGCGTTTGCCTGCCGAATTTGATTACTGTTCATACCATTGCAACAATTTTCTTCACTCATAATATTAATTATTTTAAACTGTAAATTTATTATAATCATTTGATTTACAAAAATTTGAAAAAAAATAAAATTATTGCGGAACAAAGATATAATCAAATTTAGTGTAAACAAATTATTTCGATAAACTTTAATAATTAAATATGGTTATTCGTTCGTTTAAAATGATATTGTTTTAAACAATAAATTTCAGCAATAAATTCCAATTATGTTATTATACCGATTGCACAAACAAACTAATAATTATCAGAATATGTCGATTCAAAAATAAATACATTCACATAAAAACCTTCTAAATTTTCGAATTTAGAAGGCTTCGGTTATTGTGATCCAGCTGGGGCTCGAACCCAGGACCCCATCCTTAAAAGGGATGTGCTCT
>JACDZH010000221.1 GCA_013426815.1 Paludibacter sp. | reverse complement strand
TTGAAGAAAATTTCTGGAAAAATTTTTAGGGTGGCGCATTGTCAAAGTCAGGAGAATTCATGATTGCCTCTGATACCATGGAAATTCTTCAGAATTTATAGATTTATCCCAATTCATATTCAAAAAAATAAGGCAGAACCTCATCGTCTGCCTTATTTTTTTTTCTGTTATATTCTTTTTTACTTGCCATAACTTTTCGATAATTAATGGCTTTTCCGTGAGTATGAATTTCTTCATCGCGGCTTTGCTTTCGTGACGATTTTACTTGCTCCATGACGGCTAGTCCTCTAAACCCACCAGTAGGGTACATTTGGGTTAGTTTCTTTTTGTTTTTCATTTGGTATTATTTATATAAGTAATTTTTCTTAAAGCTCCCCTATGAGGGATTTATGTGGCTGGGCTTATATTTACAATTCTTTCCCCATTTTCTAATTCCTCGATAGCCACTTTTACCAACGATTCGGGTAGTATTGGTGCAATATTCTCCGACCATTCTATAAAACAAAGATAGCCGCTACATAAATATTCTTCTGCTCCCATATCGAGTGCTTCCTGAATTTTGTTAATTCGATAACAATCACAATGGTATATTATACGACCATCTGCAGCTTCATATTCATTAACAATGGAAAATGTAGGAGAGTTCACCGTTTCCTTTACACCCAGCTCTTCACAAATTGCTTTTATAAAAGTAGTTTTACCTGCACCCATTTTTCCATTGAACGCAAAAATTTTTCGACTACCAATATTTTCAATAAATTTTCGTGCAGTGAAATTTATAGTTTTTAACGATTCAATTTTTAATGTTATCATATTTTACTTCTAACCCCTAAAGGTGAATTGAGTTACGATTATTTTCAATATATATTTTTCGCATTTGAAAAGATGAAATCAAAGACTTACACGGTTCCACACATATTAACCAACTGCCTTTTACATTTACGTATTTGTGTGCAAAGATACTGCAAAAATAAAATATCCAATTCTCATGGCTTCAAACTCTGCTGAAAGTAGTTGTAAATAATTGATGCTCTGGCATTTGATGTATATTTCATTAATTCATCCAAAGTTGCACTTTTAATCCTTTTTATACTCTTAAAGTGAGAAATTAATTCAGTTTTGGTTTTATCTCCAATTCCGGGTACATTATCCAGTTCCGAGGCTATTTGTGTTTTACTTCTTTTATCACGATGAAAGGTTATGGCAAATCGATGAACTTCATCTTGCATTTGTGACAATAATTTAAATAGCTGATCGGTTGGTTTCAATCCTACTTCTTTAGGTGGAAAGCCAAAAAGTAATTCTCTTGTGCGATGTTTATTATCTTTAGCAAGTCCTGCAATTGGAATGTTAATTTTTAGCTCATCTTGAATAACTTGTCTGATTACTTCCATTTGACCGATTCCACCGTCGGCAATGATTAAATCCGGAAGTGTCAACTCTTCGTTTTTCATTCTGTTATATCGTCTAAATACAACTTCTTTCATCGAAGCATAATCATCGGGTCCAACTACAGTTTTAATGATGTATTTTCGATAATCATTTTTTGAAGGTTTACCTTTTTTGAAAACTACACAAGCTGCCACAGCATCGGTTCCCGAAATATTTGAGTTATCAAAACATTCAATTGTCATTGGTGGTTTTTCTAAATGTAATAAATCCTGTATGCTCTTCATGAATTGCATACTCCTCTGATCGGGATTTAATTTTTCAGACTGTTTTAGTTTGTCCATCTTAAATTGTCTTACATTTTGCATTGATAAATCCAGTAATTTCATTCTATCACCACGTTGTGGAACGCATATATTTGCACTTTTTATTGGATATTCAATTTTAAATGGTACGATAATTTCTTTGGAGTTACTCTGAAACCTTTCTCTCAGCTCAACAATCGCCATTGCTAAAATGTCTTCTTTTTGTTCATTAAGACGTTTTTTATACTCTATTGTGTAGCCCTGAATAATACAACCTTTTGAAATTCTCAATATATTAATGTATGCTGAATTTTCATTTTCATCAAAAGCAAAAACATCTGTATTTTCAACAATTGAATTGGCAACTATCGATTTTGATTTATAATTTTCAATTAAATCATACTTTAATTTAATTGCATGTGCTTCTTCGAATTTGAATTCTGTAGCGAGTTGTTGCATCTGTTCCAACAATAGTTTACTTATTTCGTTCGCATCTCCTTTAATTATTTTCTGTATTTGCAAAATTGTTTTCTGATAATCTTCTTCACTTTGCTTTCCTTCGCACGGTCCTTTGCATTTATGTATATGATATTGCAGGCAAACTTTAAATTTATTAGCTTTAATATTTTCATTTGACAAAGGTAACTTGCAAGTTCGGACTGGATATAACCCATGTACAATTTCAAGTATAGAATTTATTGTATAATTTGAGCTGTATGGACCAAAATATGTAGCTCCGTTTTTATATATATTTCTTGTTTTGAATATACGTGGAAATGATTCGTTAGTTATGCAAATACTGGGATAAGTTTTACCATCTTTCAACAATATATTATATCTTGGTTGATATTCCTTTATTAAATTGTTTTCAAGCAGCAACGCATCTTCTTCGCTTTCTACTACAATATAACGAAGATAAGCAATATTTTTCACTAAAACATTTGTTTTTCCTGCATCATGAATTTTATTGAAATAGGAGTTGACACGTTTTTTTAAATTCTTGGCTTTACCAACATAAATTAGCTTTTCATTTACGTTATAATATTGATACACTCCTGGTTTATCGGGTAGTGAATTTACTTCATCTGTAAGTGTTTTATTCTGTATCATTTACTGGAAACATAAAGTATGCATAATATTAATATATAATTATAAGTAGAAGATTCTTCGTAAATTGAGTGAAATCTAATATTTATAATTTAAGTTTCACGTGGAACAATTTGGTTCTCTTTTTTAATCTATATTGTTTCATGTGGAACGTTTGTTTGGTTTACATTGATAAGATCTAAGATTATCGTCCCAATAAAACCAATAATATATTTACATCGCTTGGTGAAATACCGGGAATTCTGCTGGCTTGTCCAATGGTTTCCGGATCAATCTTGTCAAGTTTTTGACGAGCTTCTGTTGATAATGATTGTATTGTTGAATAATCAATCCTTCCTCGAATGTTGATATGTTCAAGTCTTAGCAATTTTTCGGCAATTAATTTTTCTCTGACAATGTATCCTTCATATTTTAAAAGAACTTCGGTAGCTTCAATTATTTCGTCTTTTCGTAGACCAATGGTATCAATTTCTTTTTGTAATGAAGGAACAGCAGACGCCAAATCTATAATTCCAAGTTGTGGACGAAGGATCAAATCTCTTAACTTACAACCATTTTTAATTTCAGTGGAATTTATTGAAGCAAGAAAACCATTAATATCATTGGGTTTTATTGATGTGTTATTAATAAAATCTGTCAGCTTTTCCTGAATTGCTTTTTTTGTTTCCAGTTGTTCGAAACGGTTTTTGGTTGCCAAACCTAACTGATATCCTTTTTCGGTTAATCGCATATCTGCATCATCTTGTCGAAGAAGTAAACGATATTCAGCACGAGAAGTAAACATTCTGTAAGGTTCGTCAACTCCTTTGGTTACTAAATCGTCAATTAAAACACCTATATATGCTTCATTACGTGCAAGGGTAAATTCGCTACCGCCAGCACAATTGATATGTGCATTTATTCCTGCAATTAAACCTTGTCCACCAGCTTCTTCATATCCGGTAGTTCCATTAACCTGTCCGGCAAAGAAAAGATTTTTAATTCTTTTAGTTTCAAGTGTGTGTTTTAATTGAGTAGGATGAAAAAAATCAAATTCTATAGCATAACCAGGGCGAAATAATTGGGCATTTTCTAATCCTTCAATTGTTTGAATGGCTGCAATTTGTGTTTTAATTGGGAGTGAAGATGAAAACCCATTTAAATAATACTCATTAGAATCTACTCCTTCAGGTTCTAAAAAAAGTTGATGCGATAGTTTGTCTGCGAAAGTCACAATTTTTGTTTCGATACTTGGACAATAACGTGGTCCAATACTTTGAATTTGACCGTTGAAAAGAGGCGAAAATTCTAATCCTTTTCTAATTTCCTTGTGTGTTTGTTCGTTTGTATTTGTTATCCAGCAACTCATCTGCTTTAAAACTCTGTGTTCTTTGTCTAAAAACGAAAATTTATGAAAATCATTTTCTCCCATTTGTTCGGTCATTTTGGTAAAATCAATACTTTTACCATCTATACGACAGGGAGTACCTGTTTTCATTCTATCAGTCAAAAATCCAAATGATTTTAGTTGTTCTGTAATACCAAATGATGCAGGTTCAGAAATACGACCACCAACTAATTGATTTTTACCCAAGTGAATCATGCCACTTAGGAATGTTCCTGCGGTGAGAACGACAGATTTGGCTTTCATTTCTACTCCAAGAGCTGTGATAACTCCGGTAACTGCTCCGTTTTCTAAAGTAAGTTGTTTCACTGTATCTTGCCAGATAAATAGATTTTCTGTGTTGGAAACAGTTCGAATCCATTGTTGAATAAATTCGTGTCTGTCACTTTGCGAGCGTGGACTCCACATGGCAGGACCTTTGGAGCGGTTAAGCATTCGAAATTGTATTGCTGAGCGGTCGGTGATAATACCCATTTGACCACCCAAAGCATCAATTTCACGCACAATTTGTCCTTTGGCAATTCCGCCTACAGCAGGGTTACAACTCATCTGGCCGATTTTATTCATATCCATGGTGATGAGCAAAGTTTTTGAACCCATATTTGCAGCAGCGCATGCAGCCTCATTTCCAGCATGACCCGCACCTATAACAATTACATCGTATTTAAAATCCATTTTTTTGATTTAAAATTTTAAGATTTACAATTACTGCTGTTGCGTTTACTTTTAACATTATATAATATTAAAATAAGCTAAGT
>JACDZH010000220.1 GCA_013426815.1 Paludibacter sp. | reverse complement strand
TGGCTCCTCTTTTTTCAATCTAATCAAAATTCTTTTACCGGACAACAGTGAATTAAATTTAAATAGTATTTAAATTTCAATTTATCTGCTTCAGGCTGTAATTGCAAAAAGTAATTTCAATTTATCTGCTTCAGGCTGTAATTGCAAAAAGTAATTACATTTTTTAATATTTCCAATCCAAATCCTTATTGATAAAAAGTTTTGTTAAAGGATAATAATGTGGCATTTCTATCCACTTTTCCAAAAAAAAAATCAATCTTTCATTTTTTTTTCCAATATTTTTTTTGTTACTTTGTTTTCAAATTAAACTACTAATATATATATGATGAATAGAAAACTTACAAGGTCGAGAAACACAATGATAGCAGGCGTTTGTGCAGGTATAGCTGAGTATTTTGATTTGGATGTTACTTTTGTTCGAGTAGCTTATGCCATATTATCGTTAATTTCTGTAGGATTTCCAGGTTTAATGCTCTACATTATTCTATGGATAATAATGCCTGTGGACAATTCACTCTAACTTTTTTTTTCGATTTTAAAAAGCAAATATTTTCAACTTTTTTTAATCAAAGTGCAAAACCATACATCCCGGTAACTATCGGGACGAAATTTTCCGACTTTTCAAACTCCTAACCAAACTCCGTGTCCTTTAACCTGATTTCTCCATTTAGTCCAACAGGCGACCAACCTGAAGCAATTAAGCAGTTGGTGGAAGGTTTGCGTTCGGAAACTCCATATCAGACATTATTGGGTGTAACCGGTTCGGGTAAAACTTTTACAATTGCCAATGTGATTCAACAGGTGCAACGTCCAACCTTGATTTTAAGCCATAACAAAACACTTGCAGCACAGTTATACAGCGAGTTTAAAGCATTTTTCCCCGAAAATGCTGTAGAATATTTTGTATCGTATTATGATTATTACCAACCGGAAGCTTATTTGCCGGTGTCGGATATTTATATCGAAAAAGATTTATCCATTAATCAGGAAATTGAGAAACTGCGTTTAGCGACCACATCGGCATTATTGTCGGGAAGGAGGGATGTGTTGGTAGTATCGTCGGTTTCGTGTATTTATGGTATGGGAAATCCCGATGATTTTGCAAGCAATGTTATAGAAATTCATCGGGGTCAAAAAATTGTTCGCAACGTTTTTCTCCGAACATTGGTCGATAGTTTGTATTTGCGAAATGAAATTGAACTGAATCGTGGAAACTTCCGTGTTAAAGGCGATACTGTTGATATTTTTCTGGCGTATACCGATTTTGTACTTCGCATAGTTTTTTGGGGCAACGAAATTGAAGAAATTCAAACCGTTGAACCTATTAATTTTCACGTAATTGGAACTTTTGAACATTATAAAATTTATCCAGCCAGTATTTTTGTTACTACCAAAGAAGCTACTTTCAATGCCATTCAGCAAATAGAAGTAGATTTAGCGCGTCAAGTAGATTATTTCCGTTCTATTGAAAAAAATTATGAGGCAAAACGTATTTACGAAAGGGTAAATTACGATATTGAAATGATGAAAGAACTGGGTTATTGTTCCGGAATTGAAAATTATTCACGCTACTTCGATCGACGGGCAGCAGGAAGTCGTCCATTCTGTTTAATGGATTATTTTCCAAATGATTTTTTGATGGTAATAGATGAAAGTCATGTTTCCATTTCACAAATTCGTGCTATGTTTGGTGGTGATGCAGCTCGAAAACAAAACCTTGTAGATTATGGTTTTCGGTTGCCATCTGCAAAAGACAATCGCCCATTGAAGTTTGAAGAATTCGAGGCACTTGCTCCTCAAACTATATATGTAAGCGCCACTCCGGCTGATTACGAATTAGCAAAAAGTGAAGGTGTTGTGGTCGATCAGTTGATTCGTCCTACAGGTTTACTCGATCCAATTATTGATGTGCGACCAAGTTTGAATCAAATTGACGATTTATTGGAGGAAATTACGCTACGAACCGAGAAAAACGAAAGAACGCTGGTAACTACGCTTACCAAACGTATGGCTGAGGAACTGACCGATTATTTGGCAAAAATGGGCGTACGTTGTAATTATATACATTCTGATGTGGATACACTTGATAGGGTGCAGATTATGGAAGATTTACGCCGTGGAATTTACGATGTATTGGTTGGAGTAAATCTTTTACGCGAAGGATTAGATTTGCCTGAAGTTTCGTTGGTAGCGATTTTAGATGCCGATAAAGAAGGTTTTCTACGTTCGCATAGATCACTCACACAAACTGCTGGTCGTGCAGCTCGTAACCTAAACGGACTTGTGATAATGTATGCCGATAAAATTACCGATAGCATGGCAAAAACCATTTCGGAAACCAATCGTCGTAGAGAAAAACAACTGGCTTACAACGAATTGCATGGCATCACACCTACTGCAATTATTAAAGGTGAACGAAATTCTTTCAATAAATCAGAACCGAATGCTTATATTGAACCGGATTCAATGCAAGGAATTGCTGCCGATCCAGTGGTGCAATATATGTCGCGGTCTGCCCTTGAAAAAACCATTGCCAAAACCAGAAAAGCCATGCAGGATGCAGCCAAGAAACTTGATTTTCTGGAAGCTGCTCAGTATCGCGACGAAATGATAAAATTGGAGGATTTGTTGAAAATTAAACTATAATATACTTACATTCATAGATTTAGAATCGTTTACTGATATTGAAGAACAATCGTCCTTTCAAGTTATTATTGCTGTCTATAGTTCCTTCAAAATGTGTAGAAATAATCAGTTTTTTGTTTACAATCCAAGATAAACTTAATTCGGCAATGTTTTCATGCAATGGAATTAAGTCATATTTGAATTTATAGTTTACATTACGGTATTCCAACTCAGAAAATATTTTACCTTCAACAATATCTGTTGACATTGAAATGCCGTAAATAATTCCATGCACATAATTTGAATTTAGCACAGTGGCACTAATATTTGCAGATACATTGATAAAAGGAACTTGTGGAAAATATAGATAGGTATTTCCATTCAAAGCAGGAACAGAATCGGAAGGTTGTGACCGATAACCAAAATTTCCACCCCATGTAAATAGTTTTAATGGTCGATAATTGAACTGGAATCGCATTCCCTGTCTTGTTTCTTTATCCAAAATACTGTCGATGATATTTTTGAAAGTTTCATAATAATAAATATTTTTTCGAGCATCATAAGACAACGACATTAATAAGTTTTTCAAAGGTCGAAAACGTAATGAGACGTAAGCACTGGTTAAATCAAACATATTTACCGGTGTGCGGTTATACCAGTAAATTGTACTATCATTACCTAAACTATTTTTTGTTATTTTACTGTCTTGCCTCATTTTTGCACCAAAAAAATCGATTTCCAACGAACAAAAAAGATCCACTTTTTTCAGTAAATTATTACTATGTTGCAAGTATGCAAATCGTCTATCGGTTTTTCGATGATTAAATTGGTTGAAAAATGCAAGAGATGTTTGTGTAAAGTCACTTTCCTTTTGTGTTTTGTAAGCAGCAAAAGCTCCATATTGCAATAATGAGGGGTTGATGTTATAGTTTGAGTAATCAGGTCTTGAACCAACCAATGCTCCAATAATTATATTTTTTTTGATCATTTTTTCTACCTGTAAGCCATCAACAGCCCCAATATTTGCCATGTTTATGTTAATTTTTCGTCCAATTATAAATGATGTAGTGCTATCCAAATCATATTTTAAAGACAAATTATATATTTTCAATTCATTTGTTGTTTGTTTTAAATTTACACTTTTATTTATTGAGTCAATATTATTTGAAGTATCAAGAACTAATTGATTATCAAGCTTGTTTAGGTTTTTGTTATTCAATAAGACGTAACATTCTGCCGAAAATTTCGAATTATATATATGTGGTAATTTTAACGATAAATTTAAGCGATTTGATATATTTATTGTTGAATCGCTGGTGTTGTTTAAATAAGATGATAACGAAATACGACCATCGATAAGTGGTTTTTTATTTAATTCATCTTTATTATTTATAGCATTTGCTATTGCCAAATCGTTTACTGATAGAGATTCTTTCTTTTTTTCGGGTATAAAGACAGGAGTAATATCAATTTTTATTTTGGCAAGAACCTGATTTGTAACCGAAAGTAAAATATTTCCTACTGGAACACAAGCACATGAAATGGTTGATAAATTTTTAACAATCAATACCGGCATATATATTTTATTTTGAAGCAGAAACAATGTATCTCCTATTTGAATTCCGCCCGTGTTAACAAATTGAACATACACATGCTCTGAACTTATAAAGGAAACATTTCCTTTTGAAATATAATCAGTACTTTGACCAAAAACCAAAGTACTTATGCAAATAGAAATGAATAATAATATGAGCTTCATAAATAATAAATAATTAACAACTTATAGCTGTTAAGTTAAGATTTTATGTTTTGTCAAATAAAGGTATAGTCGCTAAAAAAATAATTATCTCGAAATCAACAGAATAATTTGTTATTAATCCATACTTCTTTTTGAACTGTCAAAATTATGGCACTTTCTGCAATTTGCTTTATATGTTGCATCGTTATTATGACAATCGGTACAACTGTTCCATCTTCCTTTGTGTTTTCCCGAATATATTTTTCCCCAACTATCGTGTTGACCAAACTTTCCTAATCCTGTCCAATTTAAAGTAGAATGGCAGTCTCTGCAATCGAATTTTAGATACAATGAAGTGTGAGCTGGATATGAAGTTTTTGCAGAACCTGGATTATGACAATCCTTACATTGAGAAATTGAACTTAGTAAAATGTCATTATATGTTTCAGTTTTTGAATAATTATTATTGTGGCACGAAGTGCATTCAGCAGTTTTATGAGCACCGGTTAAAGGAAAAAAGCCATTGTGATCAAAACCTTTTCCAACAGAAGTCCATTCACGTCCAACCATATTATAAACGACATATATAATTACGCATATAATTTGTATCTTTGCAAACAAAAA
>JACDZH010000219.1 GCA_013426815.1 Paludibacter sp. | reverse complement strand
TTCTTTATGAGAACTTCCCTTTTTTCTGTTTTATTTGTCGGTCAGTAGTGATAATTATTATGGTCTAAGTGGAGCCGGTTGGTATCTCACCGGGGCAATCTGTTATACCAAAAATGATAATACTAAAACTTGGGAAAATATTAGTGTTTTTTTAAATATAAATCCAATTAATTCTCCAAGTTTAACCTTAAATCAATTATATTCATGTGATTTAAACAATGATGGATTAAATGACTTGATAGTAACAGACAATACCAGAAATTATCAGCTTTTCAATAGCAGATATCTTGATATAGGAACCTATTATTCTGTTGATTTTTTATGTAACGGTCTTTTAATTTCAAATTTTAATGGAAGTACGATCAATATTCCCGGAGATTTCGATGGAGATGGTTTGGCTGATTTTCTGTCAATAAATCAAAGCGGTGTTTCCGGTAGCGTCTCTTTAAATAATAACAATTCATTTACCGGATTTGATGTTAGCGCTGGAAATTCTTCGTATGACATATATAATGAAGATCATCTGGTTACCGACTTTAATCACGATGGAAAATCAGATCTAATACTTGTCAATAGCTTCAGAAATTTTAATGACGTATTTGTAAAAGTCGTAGTCAATTGGTTTGCTTCTACAGGATCTGGATTTACACTTGCCTATACTGTTACATCAACTGATAAGAATTATTCATTCCGGAAATACAATTGTCTGGGCGATTTTGATGGTGACGGACGCGAAGATGTGCTGAGTTATGGCTCCAATATTTACAAAATTGGAAATAAATCGGATAATGTGTTTATCCAGCGGTCGTTTAACACAAACTTCGAAGCCAATCAGATTAAAACCATTACCGATGGGATGGGAAAAACCACCGGGATAAATTACCAGCCGCTTACCTATACAATAACCCCTGATAACAAGACCTTTTACAGCAAAGGATCAGGTTCGGTTTATCCGGTTGCCGATATACAAAAACCCGTTTATTGCGTGAGTAAAGTTACTGAACCAAACGGACAGGGAGGAATAAGCACAACCGACTTTTCATATGCTCAGGCAAAGGAGGAACTTACCGGAAGAGGTTTTTTAGGATTTATGAATCGGACAATAAGTAATGAAACGACCAACCGGAAAATAGTATCGACTACCGACATGGATTTAACGTATTTTATGCCGCAGAGTGAAACCACCGAAATTTCAACTACAGGAAATACAGCCCTGTCAAAATCGCAAAGCTTTTACACAAATTCAAAATCAGGTAAGATATTCCTATCGCAACCCCTGCAATCGGTTGAACACGATTATCTGAATGATGTATCTAAAACAACTGATTATCTGCTTTTCGATGCAGTTGGCAACCTTAATAGTTTGAAAACAACACAAGGTGATTTGATTACTACTCAAACCATCAGTTATATTCAAAAAGGTTCTTTTTGCCTAAATAAACCGGAAAATATCACTGTTACCGGCGTACAGGGAAGTGACACCTATACCCGTTCCATGTCTAATACTTACGACAACAACGGAAACCTGACAAAGGTATTAACCGATCCCGACGATGCAAATAAAAAAACGGTAGAATATAAGGAATGGACTGCATTCGGACAGCCTACCCGAACCGAAGTAAGTGCAAATGGCAAAACACGATTTTCAACGATTACCATTTCCACCGGCGGACGTTTTATCGAAAGTAAAACCGATGTGCTGGGACAAACCATACAGTATAACTGGAATGCAACTACAGGATTGCTTGATACCGAAACGAGTCGGCTTGGAACTACAACTTATACCTATAACGGAATGGGACAGTTAACCCGAACCGACTATGCCGATGGAACGTTTAAAGAAACTACAAGTCACTGGGCAACGACCGGAAATGCTTACGGAGCTAAGTTTTATGTAACTCAAGCTGCCTCGGGCATATCGGCAACAACCGGTTGGTTTGATGCACTGCAACGACCAGTAGCGGCTGAGGCTAATGGACTGAATGGCAATATTAGCAGGGTATTTACCCAATTCCGTGCCGATGGAAGAACAGATAAGGTATCGGCACCTACATTCGGTAGTGTGCCTACAGCATGGGATGCTGTGTACGATTACTATACCGATGGCAGAGTACATACTGTTGCAACACCAACGGGAACAAGTACCACTACCTACAATGGTAAAACCACTACCGTTACCACACCCGAAAGCGTAAAAACCAGTGTATTAAACAGTGCAGGGCAATTAGTGTCCAGTACCGTAAACGGTAAAACAGTAACTTATACCTATTATGCATCGGGAAAAGCAAACACAGCCACTCCCGAAGGCGGACAAACGGTAACAATGCAGTACGACCTGCAAGGAAACCGCACCAGCCTGACCGACCCCGATGCCGGTGTAACCACAACATATTATAACGGTCTGGGCGAATTGAGAACGGAAACAATTACAAACAACAGTACACAGGGACCGATAACTACCACCTATAACTATAACGATGTTACCGGCTTATTGGAAAGCCGTGTTCGTAACACCGAAACCACCAACTATGGCTACGATAACCTGAAACGCTTGGAAACTGTGGAAATAGCGGGGCAACACAAGCAAACCTACGGGTATGGCAGCTTCGACCGGGTGGAGACCCTTACCGAGCTGATAAACGGTACAAAAACATTGGTAAAAGTATTGGGTTACGACGACTTTGGCAGGGTAAACAAAGAAACTTTTCCTACAGGGTATTACGTGGAAAATCATTACGATGACTATGGTAATATGTACGAAGTAACCGATAAATACAGCCGTTCTATATGGCAAGCCACCGAAGCCAATGCACGCGGGCAGCTGACCAAAGTGCTGAAAGGAGTAAAAGAAACCGTGTACGGTTACGACGATTCAAAAGGACAATTGACTTCTATAACGGCAAGTGGCGTGGTGAATTACAGTTACTGGTACGATGCAAAGAATAACCTTGATTTCCGTACGGATAATATGATCAATCAAAAGGAAAAGTTTACCTACGACACCCAGAATCGGCTGACTAACTGGGATATCCGCAATACCGCAACTGATGCATTACTCAAACCAAATAATTTAGGGTACGATGCTTTAACAGGGAATATAATTTCAAAAAGCGATTTGGGCAATTTTACCCTGAGTTACGGTGGTAAACGCCCCGATAATAGCGATATAGGAACTCATGCATTGGCTACTATTTCGGGAGTTCCGACCAATTTCCCAACGGCAGATTTAAACGTGACCTATACCGATTTTCGTAAAATAAAGACACTGAACGAAAACGCAAAGAATTATACCCTTACCTACGGTGTGGACGATCAACGACGAATGTCGGTACAAACGCAGGGCACTGCGTCTCTGACGAAATATTATATGGGCGATTACGAAGAAGAATCGGATAACCTTGGAAATGTAAAGAAAATCCATTATCTTAGCGGCGGAGCTGTGATGATAAACAGCAACGGTGTAGAGACACTGTATTACGGTTATACCGACAACCTGGGTTCACTCATTGCATTGACTGATGTAAATGGTAATGTGGTAGAAAAATATGCTTATGATCCGTGGGGCGCAAGGCGAAATCCAACCGATTGGAGATTGGCATATACGCGAAGCAGTTTTATCACCAACCGTGGTTATACCGGACACGAACAGTTGGATGCCTTTGGCATTATTAATATGAATGGTAGGGTGTATGATCCACTTACGGCTATGTTCTTTAGTCCCGATCCTTTGGTTTCATCTCCGGGTGATTGGCTGGATTACAACCGCTACTCGTATGTAATGAATAATCCGTTCCGGTATACCGACCCAAGCGGGTATCGACCTGCCCCTAATGAGTTTGAAAATGAAGGACTTGGAGGAGGTGGCAATACAATTCAATTAAATGGACGGTATAATTTTGGATATAATCCGTACAATTTTGCTGCTACGAACTATCATTATAATGGTAATGGCTTATATATTAATGGATATGGGAATGAAGTATCCTGGGGAGAAGTAAATGATAATTATGTAGTGCCGAATGCTTGGTTAAATGCCTATGGACAATATGCTGGAAATGTTTATTCAAGTATCAGGTATGGTGATGCAAATACAAATACGCAATTAGCGAATATTAATGCTTCAGCTAATGATTATATAGCAGGGTTTACATCAGCAATGGATTTAATGATTACCGGTAGTAAAATGTTTGTAGAGTCGAATAATGTTGGGAACTTTACCTATATAACTGTAAATGGAACTGAATCTCTGTTAAATACAGGCACAATACTTAAAGGTCTTGAAATAGCTGCGAAAGGAACCTTTGTTCTTAGTGTTATCGTAGATGCAGGTTTTGCCATGTCTGGAAACAAAGAAGCGCAAAGATATTTATTGTCAAATACAATTATTGGATACATAGCTCTTACTGCAGGTCCTACTGGTATTGTGATTGGACTTACTTATTTAGTATTAAAAGAAAGTGGTGCTTTCAAAGATAGACCATTTTTAGATCGTAAATATACACCGAATAATTATGCACCTCAAGATGGAATAAAAAATTATCGCCCAATGGATAGTTATAAAACAATATATATAAATCATTAAAAACTAATTTTATATGTTTAGAGAATTATTTTACTGGATGAGTAGATTTATCAAAAGAAATGAATCTAATAAAGATCCTGAACTAAATGCATATTTTTTAATTACGATGTTAGAGGGGATCAATATAGCCACAATATGGGGGTTTATAAATCATTATGTCGGTATCGTCATTCCTCAAAATTCTATTGCACCAATATTTATTTCTGTTGGGGTAGTATTACTAGTTGTAAATTACTTTTTTTTATATAGAAAAGCAAAAGAGATATCGAACATGATAGAATTACAAACATTAAAAAGAAAGAAGATTGGGAAGGCTTTATTTGTGAGTTATAACTTAGTTACCATCTTGTCTATGATTTATGTTGGATATAATCTTATCGGGTGAGATATCGAGAAACGTTACCACTCGTTTATAACGAGTGGTTGTTGGTTTAACGTTTGTAACGTTGTAATAA
>JACDZH010000218.1 GCA_013426815.1 Paludibacter sp. | reverse complement strand
TGTTAGCTATAAAAATGAATTTTAGGTACAACACCCGATACTCATATTAAATAATTATGAAACAACGAATTATTATAATTTCTGTTTTTACTATTTTGATTTTATCAGCTTGTAAAACCAAACAGTTAGTCACCAAGACTGTTTCCAATGAAGAAGGTTCAGTTATTGTCATGATTGAACAGGTTCTGAAGGCACAACCGCAATTTAAGTCAGCTAATGTTAATAAAATGGCTATGGAATTAACAATGAATGAGCGAAAAGTAAATGTATCAGCTACCTGTAAAATACTAAAAAATTCGGTGATATATCTTTCAATTCAGCCATTTTTGGGCATTGAATTGTTTAAAGCCGAATTTACACAGGACAGCTTGCGGGTTTATGACAAAATGAACCGAAAATATTACATAGTTGATTATGGATATTTTGGGAGACATTTTGGAGTTGAAGTCAGTTTTAATAGTTTACAGGCATTGATTTTTAATCAATTTTTCTGTGTTGGAAAGAAGGACGTATTGCCCGATAGTTGTAAGTTAATATCTTTGTCGGCAGGACGCAACGAAATAAATTTTGAAACTGAAAGTATGCAACAAAAAAGTATAGTTTTGGCTGATAACACTATACAGCAAGTAATACTGAAAGCGAAAAATAGTTCTTTTCAGTTGCAAACAAATTATGAAGATTATACTTTTAAAAATGGTGTCAGTTATCCACAAAAAATTTCGATAACAGCTAGCAATCATAATAGTACAGCCACTTGTATTTTCTCAGTTAAAAAAGTAGAATTTGAAACTAACATAAAATTTATACCTTCAACTCATGACCGTTATAGCAAAGGTGATATTGAACAATTGATTAAAAAATAAAGATTTATTAGAAATTATTTTATAAAAAATATTTTGATGTACTCCCAATCCTACTATCGCTCCAATGTCATCCTAGGTTTATTGATGACAATATTTTTAGCATTACCGGCTCAAAGTGTCAAAGAATTAGAAGCCCAACGTAAGCAAACGCTTCAGAAATTGGATATAACCAATAAAATGCTGAATGAAACTAAAAAATCGCAACGTAGTTCGTTAAACAAACTCACCATAATAAATAAAAATATTAAGGAACGAAAAGTGTTGATCAAAAACATTGGTAGCGAAATAGGTAAGTTAGAAAATCAAATGCATCAATTAGAACAGGAAAAACGACTGCTCGAAAATCGCTCGAAGTCATTGAAATCAGAATACCTAAAATTAGTTCAGGAGGCACATAACAAACGTGATTTGGTCAATAAAGTTATGTTTGTATTGTCTGCCAAGACTTTCGACCAATCTTACCGTCGCTTACGTTATTTGCAGGAATTTTCGAGTTATAGGAAAAATCAGGTGCGAAAAATTGAAAAAGTAACTGTACAAATTACGCAAAAAAATGACACGTTGAAGCAAACTAAGTTGACAAAAGTTAGTGTCGTTAAACAGAAAGAAACCGAAACAAAAAGGTTAACCAAAGATGAACAAAAAGAGAAGGTATTGTTAACAGACTTGCAAAAGAAGGAAAAAAAACTGCGTTCTGACTTAAAAATACAACAAAAAAAAGCATCTGACCTCAATCGTAAAATTGAATCTATTATTGCTGAAGAAATTCGTAGAGCAGAAGCAAGACGCATTGCCGAGGAGAACAGACGTATTGCCGAAGAAAATAAACGAATATCTGCGGAAAATAAGAAGAAAGGATTAATAAAGCCACTTGATAAAACTGAAACTAAACAATCTACAAACGTTAACACTTCAGACCTTAAACCATCTGCGTCAGTTTCATTACTTACCAAAGAAGAAACTTTGCTTTCAGGAAGTTTTGAACGTAATCAGGGTCGACTCCCCTGGCCTACATCTAATGGCTTTATTTGTGGACATTACGGAGTTCAGCAACATGCAGTATTAAAATATGTAACGACAAATAATAAAGGAATTTATATTCAAACACCTGCCGGCAGTAATGCCAGGGCAGTTTTTGAAGGTGTTGTAACACAGCGATTTTCTATTCCGGGGAACAACAATGCTGTAATTATTCAACACGGTAATTATCGAACGGTATATGCCAACCTTACTCAGATTTTTGTACGCGAAGGCGATAAGGTTTCGGCTAAACAAGCCATTGGAAAAATTTATACCGATGACGAAAATGACAATAAAACCGAATTGTATTTCCAAATTTGGAATGGCAAAAGCTTGCAAAATCCCGAAAATTGGATTGCGAGATAATCAATTTGAATGTTAAATGATTTGAAAATTTGAAAATGAAGATTTGATGGTAGGAACCAGTTTCTTGCCTTTTACTGCTTACTTATTAGTGCTAAATATTTATGGAAGAATTAGTAAACGAGTCGAAATTAGTCGACTATGGCGATAGCAACATTATTACCCTTGAAGGTCTCGAACATGTTCGTCGTCGTCCTGGAATGTACATTGGTAAACTGGGAGATGGAACGCATGTTGACGATGGAATTTATGTATTATTGAAAGAAGTGCTCGACAATTGTATCGACGAATATCGTATGGGAGCAGGAAGAGCTATCGATGTTCGGGTCAATAATGGTCGGGTAGAAGTGCGCGATTATGGTCGCGGTATTCCACTTGGTAAAATGATAGAAGCGGTATCGATTATGAATACCGGTGGTAAATACGATTCTAAAGCATTTAAAAAATCGGTAGGTTTGAATGGAGTTGGTACAAAAGCGGTGAATGCACTTTCGGCAATTTTTGTAGTTCAAAGTTTTCGGGAAGGACAAAGTAGAAAAGCTGAATTTGAAAAAGGAAAACTGGTAAAAGACTCCAATATAATTGCAGATAATACCGAACGTGGAACATTAATTTATTTTGAGCCGGATATTTCGATGTTCGAAAACTATGTGTACAGGGATGAATATATTGAAACTATGTTACGCAATTATGCATATCTCAATACAGGTTTAACTATAAATTTCAATGGAAAAAAAATTCTGTCGAAAAACGGATTGACAGATTTATTGAACGAAAATATGACTGCTCAACCACTGTATCCGATTATTCACCTCAAAGGCGAAGACATAGAAATTGCTTTTACCCACAGCGACCAATATGGCGAAGAATATTATTCATTTGTTAACGGACAACACACCACTCAAGGTGGAACACACCAAAGTGCATTTCGTGAAGCGGTGGCACGAACTATCAAAGAGTTTTATTCCAAAAACTTGGAATTGGCTGATATTAGAAATGGTATGATTGCTTCGGTAGCCATTAGTGTCGAAGAGCCAATATTCGAGTCGCAAACCAAAACCAAATTAGGCTCTCGCGATATGGCAAAGGATGGCATTTCGGTAAATAAATTTATTTCCGAATTTCTGAAAAAAGAACTGGACAATTTTCTGCACCGTAACAATGAAACAGCCAACATTTTACTTCAAAAAATACAGGATTCCGAAAAAGAACGCAAAGCCATAGCTGGTGTAACCAAACTAGCACGCGAACGTGCAAAAAAAGTAAACCTACACAACAAGAAATTGCGTGATTGCCGCATTCATTTTAGCGATTCACTTTCGAAGGATGATGTAAAGAATATTGCTATAGAAAGTTCCAGTATATTTATTACCGAGGGAGATTCGGCAAGTGGTTCTATTACCAAAAGTCGTGATGTAAATACGCAAGCTGTGTTTAGTCTCCGAGGCAAACCGCTGAACAGCTACGGACTAACAAAAAAAATTGTTTACGAAAACGAGGAATTCAACTTGTTGCAAGCCGCTTTGAATATCGAAGATGGCATGGAGGGTCTTCGCTACAACAAAGTGATTGTGTCTACCGATGCCGACGTTGACGGAATGCACATACGGTTGTTACTAATCACTTTTTTTCTTCAATTTTTCCCCGATTTAATAAAAAAGGGTCATGTTTATATTTTACAAACACCACTTTTCAGGGTGCGAAACAAGAAAGAAACCCTCTATTGTTATTCAGAAGAAGAACGTCTGGCAGCAATGGCAAAAGTAGGATCAAACCCTGAAATTACGCGCTTTAAAGGATTGGGTGAAATCTCGCCCGACGAGTTTAAACATTTTATAGGCAAAGACATTCGCCTCGATCAGGTTTCGTTGAAAAAAGAAGATGCCGTTTCCGACTTACTTTCGTTCTACATGGGCAAAAACACAGCCGAGCGACAAAATTTTATTATTGATAATCTAGTAGTAGAAGTAGATGTGTGAGTTAGTTTGTTATTTTTAGTTTCAATTTAAAAAGATAATATAAAATTGTACGCGAAAAACAAGAAATAAACAGCAATAAAATCCCCAAATTTTGGAGATAAATATTTTTAATGATATAAATGTGTTCAAGATACTGTTTATTCCGTAAGTTCAGTTAATTCAGTGTGCTTATTATCATTTTAAATATGTATTCTAAGTAAAGAAATTATAAGTATTTTATGCCCATTTCCTACTACTCCGAAAACAATTCAAAAGAAAACAGACCTGATGTTTATTTCATGAAGCAAGCCATTGTGGAAGCAAAAAAAGCCGGTGAGTGTGATGAAGTTCCAATAGGTTCAGTTATTGTTTGTCAGGGGCGGATAATTGCCCGTGGTCATAACCTAACCGAAACATTGACTGATGTTACTGCGCATGCCGAAATGCAAGCCATTACGGCTGCAGCTCAGTTTTTGGGTGGAAAATACCTAATTGATTGCACGCTTTATGTAACTTTAGAACCTTGTGTGATGTGTGCCGGAGCATTGGGTTGGGCACAAATTAGTCGTATTGTATTTGGAGCTACCGACGAAAAACGAGGATTTATGCGCTTTGCACCTACAACACTTCACCCTAAAACCGAAGTAATTTCGGGTGTTTTGGAAGTAGAATGCAGTAAGTTGGTAAAGGATTTTTTTATTCGTAAAAGAAAATAGAAGCCCATAAACCGTCCCAAGGGGGGCTTGAAAAATAGTTTAATTATAATTTCTCGCCGTTGTTACACCCACTACGGCTCATATTTTTCCTGTTTTACGCATGACAATTATTAACACTTATAACAATCAAATAATCAA
>JACDZH010000217.1 GCA_013426815.1 Paludibacter sp. | reverse complement strand
CTTGCCGTGGCAAATAACGATTGATCCTTTTCTAGGGGTGCTGAGTAGTTACATAAAATTACAAATAAAGCTTATAAGAAATCATTTTATTTTTTCGCAACAACTTCTACTATATTTTTGTCTTTCAATTCATTAGCAAGCTGTGTGGTAAATATTTCTGAACCTCTTTTATTCAAATGAGTTGCGTTGATAAAATGTTCTTTGTTGTCCGATAAAGGTATTAAAGAATAATCCAGAAATACAAGATTGTATTTTTGAGCATAATCTTTGTAGAACAATTTCAATTCATTAAAGTTAACCATCAAATCAGCTAATTCGAAATATACCGGAGCAAAAACAAGAACTACCTTGATGTTTTTCGATTTACAATCCAATACAAAGTCAATAAACATTTTCTCAAGTTTCGGATCTTTTTTCCAATAGAATTTTCCTCCTTTTTTTCTGTTTTCAAAATTATTTCCATTCCAGTTTTCGTCTGAACCGGCATATCCTTTGTGTTTCAGAGACTTATAGTGTTGAATGCCGAAAAATTCAGAAAAACCCACCTCTAATGCTTTTGGTTGTCCCGAATATTTCAGAAATGGTAAATAGCAATCCGAAAACGGAATAATGTTGTTCTTTAAAAGTTGCTCTTTAAAATAATGATTACCCAAAAACGGAAGGAACTGATATTTCTGAAAAACAGGAGTATTTTTATCCATCAAGTCCCAGTCCACATTCTGAAGTATTACTTTCGGATATTTATTGTTTTCGATATACGACTTGTAGCGCACATACTGAACATCGAAAGGTGAACCATCAATTCCCATATTATACGAATTTGTATTAAACACTGAATCAATAATATAAGTATCGAATTGTACCCAAGCCCGCGAACTTCCCTGTATGATAATGTCAGCATTAATTTTCTTTTCGAAAATTTCGTTCCATTCTTTTAAATTGCCAAATTCGGATTTGTGCATTCCGCTATCGGTGATGAAAGTCATGGCTGAAAATAGCAAGAACATCACTAACGAAAAACCAAAAATCTGGATTAAAAATTTCTTCATAACCTAAAATTGAAAATAAATAAATGCTGAAGAACCACCCTGACAAACGTAAATCAGGAGACACAAAACGATATAAATTGGCCATCGGCCTTTTCTATTTGAAATATCCAACCCATGACTCTTGTTTCGATGCATCCATTCAGTAAAAATCAACAATAGAATGGAAAGTACCGAAAAAAGAATCGTATAAAATGATAAATGACCTTTAAAGTCGATAAATGTGGAGGTATCAAAGAATTGACTGTCGAACCTGAATATTCTTTTAATATAGTCTACTGCCTGCATGATGGTTTCGGAACGAAAAAATATCCATCCAATAACAACCAAGAAAAATGTGGATAACATCTGAAATAATTCTTTAAAACTTGGCAAACTTTTTCCTTCAGCAACCGTGTTCAGATATTTTCTATTTCTTTTGAAAAGTATTAATGGTAAGAATAGGATGGCGTGGAATCCGCCCCAAACTATAAAAGTCCAGTTGGCACCATGCCAAAAGCCACTCACTAAAAAAATGATAAATGTGTTGCGGATGGCTTGTTTTTTTGAGCCTCTGCTCCCACCCAATGGTATATAAACATAATCGCGTAACCAGCTTGTTAACGAAATATGCCATCGCCTCCAAAATTCGGCAATATCTCTGGAAAAATATGGAAACGCAAAATTACGGAGTAAATCAATCCCAAACAGTTTGGCTGTTCCTATTGCAATGTCGGAATAGCCCGAAAAGTCACTGTAAATTTGAAAGGCAAAAAACACAGCACCCAAAAATAACATACTTCCGCTTTGGCTTTGAAAAGTACTAAAAATCTGATTTGTACATTCGGCACAATTATCGGCAACAACAATTTTCTTAAATAAACCCCAAAGAATTTGGCGCATACCATCAACAGATTGCGCGTAATTAAATTCTCTTTTTTTTATAATTTGTGGCAATAAATGTGATGCCCTTTCGATGGGACCCGCTACCAACAAAGGAAAGAAGGAAACAAAAACCGAATAATTGATAAAATTTCGTTCCAGTTTTATTCTGTCGTTATAGATGTCAATTACATAAGATAGACCATGAAAAGTATAGAAAGATATGCCAACAGGCAGAATGACTTGAAGTGTCCAAAAGTTAGCCTGAAAACCCAGCAATGAAAGCCCATCGGCAAAACTGGAAGCAAAGAAATTGTAATACTTAAAAATGCCCAAAAACCCTAAATTCACACAAATACTCAACCAAAGCCAAAACTTGCTTTTACGAGGGCTTGCTGCTTCGTGAATTTTAATTCCGGTAAAGTAATCCAGTATTGTAGAAAAAATCAGTAAAAACAAAAATCGCCAATCCCAACAACTATAGAAAAAATAACTCGAAACAAGCAATAGGATGTTCTGAAGTTTAAAATTTCCTTTGGTAGCAAACCAATAAAGCAAAAAAACTATTGGTAAAAAAATTGCAAATTCTATTGAATTAAAGAGCATAATTGAGAAATGTACAAATTTGGATTAAGAAACGGAAAAACGAACCACAAAAGATGAATTGTAGTTCGTTTTTCTTATTCAAATTATCTGGATCATAAATAGTTAATCTACAATTTTCTTAAATAAGTTTTTCATATTAACCTGATCACCAATAATGGTATGTAAATCATCGATTTTTACACGTTCTTGCAACATGGTATCGCGGTGACGAATGGTTACACAATTGTCCTCCATGGTGTCGTGGTCAACCGTGATACAAAAGGGCGTTCCAACTGCATCCTGTCGGCGATAACGCTTTCCGATGGAATCTTTTTCGTCATAAGCACATTTGAAATCAAATTTCAGATTATTCATTATTTCCCGTGCTTTTTCGGGCAAACCGTCTTTTTTCACCAAAGGTAAAATGGCAGCTTTCACAGGAGCCAACACCGGTGGAATTTTCAAAACCACCCTGCTATCGCCACCTTCGAGCATTTCTTCGGTATAGGATGCTGCCATGATGGACAGGAAAGTACGGTCAACACCAATCGAAGTTTCGATAACATAAGGAACGTACGACTGATTCAGTTCAGGGTCAAAATACTTGATGTTTTTTCCTGAGAATTTTTCATGACTACTCAAATCGAAATCGGTGCGTGAGTGAATTCCTTCCACTTCTTTGAATCCAAAAGGCATTTCGAATTCAATATCGGTTGCAGCATTGGCATAATGCGCCAATTTATCGTGGTCGTGAAAACGATATTTATGGTCGCCAAGTCCTAAGGCTTTATGCCATTTCAAACGCATTTGTTTCCAGTGTTCAAACCATTTCATTTCCTCGCCCGGACGAACAAAAAATTGCATTTCCATTTGTTCAAACTCCCGCATACGGAATATAAACTGACGTGCAACAATTTCATTTCTAAATGCTTTACCAATCTGACAAATTCCAAAAGGAATTTTCATACGTCCGGTTTTTTGAACATTCAGGTAATTTACAAAAATTCCCTGTGCAGTTTCGGGACGGAGATAAATTTTCATGGCTCCATCGGATGTTGAACCAATTTCGGTTGAAAACATCAGGTTAAATTGACGAACATCGGTCCAGTTGCGAGTTCCACTTACAGGACAAACCACGTCATAATCTTCAATAATGGCTTTTAATTCCACCAAATTGCTATCATTCAGGGCTTTTACAAAACGAGCATGAATTTCATCGCGTTTGGACTGATTTTCTAACACACGTTCGTTAGTTGTCCTAAATACAGCTTCGTCGAAACTTTCCCCAAAACGTTTTGCAGCTTTTTCAACTTCTTTGTTGATTTTATCATCATACTTTGCCAATAAATCTTCAATCAGCACATCGGCACGATAGCGTTTTTTGCTGTCTTTATTGTCAATTAAAGGATCGTTGAATGCATCCACATGACCGGAAGCTTTCCAGGTAGTTGGGTGCATAAAAATGGCAGAATCGAGTCCCACCACATTTTCGTTGAGCAACACCATGCTTTCCCACCAATACTTTTTAATATTGTTTTTGAGTTCAACACCATTTTGACCATAGTCGTACACAGCGGCAAGGCCGTCGTAAATTTCGCTCGAAGGAAATACAAATCCGTATTCCTTGCAGTGCGCAATCAGTTTCTTAAAAACATCTTCTTGTGAAGCCATATTTTTGATTTAAAAGCCCCCTAACCCCCGAAGGGAGAATTTGGGCGAGTTATTATTTAATCTTGTTCTATGGGTATTTGTCGGTCTTTGCAATATTGCTCTATTTCTGAGTCAGTTGCAAAATAACCATCACAGAAATCGTTAAGTTCTTTTTCTGCGCCTGAAACATACTTTTCGCTGGCAGTCATTAGTTTTTCTGTCTGTTCAATAAATTTTTCAAAATCCTTGTTGATTTTACACAGTTTGTCAATCGTTTTAAAATCTAAATCCCTATACTTTGCAGTAAATATAATTTTACTTTGATATGGGTTTGCATGAAGTTTGATTACTCCAATACCAAATGATTGATTCAGTCTTTCGATTTCGTCAGTCAAACTATCGTTAAATTCAAATGCTACCAAATATCCATAGTTTGCCCAACTAGAATTCGAAACTGCCTGAAAATAGGCTTTTTTTAGTTCGCTATCGCTACTAATTTCTTTTTTTAATTCGTAAGAACTTAATTTGAAAGTATCAATACGATTTATGGACTTTAAGAAATTTTGACTAGCTCTGGTTTGTAAATTTAAGAACTTAATTCCAACCATATCAGGATGTGTCCAAATCTGATTACTATCTTTTCCATTAGATTGTTCATGGAAAATTGTTTTAGAGTAAACACCAACATTCTTAAGAAAAGTACTTAGAAGTTTATGTAAATCCCGTTCATCATAGGTAATGCTCATTAAGGATTTTGGAGCTATTGTTTCAGTAACTCCAGTCAAAACATCTATACCAATATTTTGCTCATTCTTAGCTAAATAATAAGAATAAGTGCCATTCTCTTTTTTGATTCTTTTGACACGGGTGTCTCCATTTCTAATAAAATTGCCTAATGTATGTCTTATCCTAGAATATGGCTACAGGTTAAACATTGGTTTTAGTTGTTCTTA
>JACDZH010000006.1 GCA_013426815.1 Paludibacter sp. | reverse complement strand
GGGTTAAACTGAAAAGACTTTATCCGTCAATTCTAACTTAACATAACACTAGAATTATATTTACAAATTTTTTTTTGCTTTTTTAAAATGTTGTGAAAAAATATTACCTTTCATCTGCTAACCGATAAATAATAAGTAGTCAATTTAATATGATTTATTTTATTTCCGATGCCCATTTGGGTTCACGTTTGGTAAAAGACCCACGAGCGCACGAAAAAAAATTGGTAGATTGGCTCGAAACTGTTAAAAGTGATGCCACGGCTATTTACTTATTGGGCGACATGTTCGATTTTTGGTTCGAATATCATAGTGTTGTTCCCAAGGGTTATGTTCGGTTTTTAGGAAAACTAGCTGAATTGACGGATGCAGGAATCGAAATTCATTTTTTTATCGGAAATCACGATATTTGGACTTTTGGATATTTAGAAAAAGAAATTGGATTGATAATTCATCGCAAAGCGTTTACTGTTAGGCTTGGCAATAAAAACTTCTTTCTTGCTCACGGCGATGGACTTCATGCCGAAGAAAGAGGATTTGAAATTTTGCGCAAAATATTTCATAGTAGTTTGGCACAGAAACTTTTCAGTATTGTTCCATCACGATGGGGTCAAGAATTTGGTTATAATTGGTCTATGAAAAATCGGGAGAAAATTTTACACGTTGAAAGTAAGTTTCTAGGCGAAGAAAATGAAAATTTAGTGATTTTTGCTAAAAAATACCTTTTATCGAACAATGTTGATTTCTTGATTTTTGGTCATCGTCATATTGCACTAGATTTGGAGTTGAAAGACCAAAAAAGAATAGTTATTTTAGGTGATTTTGTTGGAATATTCTCCTATGGTGTATATGATGGTGAGAATTTTCATCTGGAATATTTTGAAAAACCGATAGTTACATATTTTAATACAAAGCCTTATTATTTTCCACTCGGAAAGTTATAAGGCTTTTTTTATTTTTTTTTATTTTACTTCAGTGTAATGGTTATAAGTCCATTATTGCCACAGTACAACATGCAACTACTCCGGCAGTTTCGGTTCTAAGTCTGCTATTTCCCAACGAAACCTGAATAAAACCTGATTGTATTGCCATTTGTATTTCGTCTTTACTAAAATCGCCTTCGGGACCAATTAAAATCAGAATATCCGATGACTTTTGAATTTCGTTTTGCAACACCTTTTTATCGTCTTTGTAGCAATGTGCAATAAACTTTTGTGAATTTTGATGATTTTTAATAAATTCATCGAAAGTGCAAAGTGGATTAAGTTTGGGAAAATAGGCTTTTACCGATTGTTTGGCAGCGGAGATAATAATTTTCTCCAATCGGTCTGCTTTGATTGCTTTCCGTTCGGAGTAACGACAAATTATAGGAGTAATTTCATCAATTCCAATTTCGGTAGCTTTTTCAATAAACCATTCGAGACGTTCAATATTCTTGGTAGGAGCAATGGCAATATGCAATTTGTAGTCACGTTTGCCGAATGCTGTTTTCGTTTCTGTAATTTCAAATCCACAATGATTTGGATGAGGATTCGTAATTTTTGCCCTATAAAACCCGCCAACTCCATCCAATAATTCAATTGCATCACCAACTTTCAAACGCAATACTTTCACTGCATGTAGCGATTCTTCTTCGGGAAGAACATTGCCGTAAACAAGATTGGAAATGTAAAATAAAGCCATTATCTTAGATGAAAGTTGATAATTAATAATTGATAGTTCTTAATTTTCAACTCTCAATTATCAATTACCAACCAATTAGTAAATTTCTCCTTTGGCAGCTAAAAGCGTGTTTTTCAGTAACGAAACGATAGTCATTGGTCCTACACCACCAGGAACTGGCGTTATAAAAGAGCATTTTGGTGCTACTTCGTCAAATTTTACATCTCCACTGAGTCGGAAACCGCTCTTGGTTTTGTCTGAGGGTATGCGGGTAGTTCCAACATCAATAACTGCAGCACCATTTTTAACCATATCGCCGGTTAGGAATTCTGGTTTACCAAGCGCTGCAATGATAATGTCAGCTTGTAAGCAAATTTCTTTTAGATTTTTAGTACGACTGTGGCAAACAGTTACTGTAGCATCGCCAGGATATCCTTTTTGCATCATTAATGAAGCTATTGGTTTTCCTACAATATTACTTCTTCCAATCACAACACAACTTTTTCCGGAAGTTGGTATTTCGTACCGTTTTATTAATTCAACTATTCCTGATGGAGTTGCACAGACATAACAGGGTAATCCGATGGACAAGCGACCTACATTTACAGGATGAAAACCGTCAACATCTTTACGAAAATCTATAGCTTCTATTACCTTTTGTTCCGAAATATGTTTTGGTAAAGGCAATTGAACAATAAAGCCATCTAAATTATCATCTTTATTTAATTCATCAATTTTCTCTAATAGTTCGTTTTCAGCTACATCTGCCTCAAAAGTGATTTTCGTAGATTTGAATCCTACTTGTTCACACGATTTTACTTTATGAGCCACATAAGTTTCGCTTCCACCATCATGTCCAACAATAATAACTGCCAAATGTGGCACTCTTTTACCGGCATCAACTATTTTATTTACTTCTTCGGCAATTTCTGCTTTTACTTGTTCTGAAATGGCTTTGCCATCGATAATAGTGAACATACTAACCCCCTTCTTATTCCCCCAAGGGGGAAAGATAAAAATTATATATATTAATATTTTGAAAACCTACAAAAAGCCCCCCTTGACGGATTTAGGGGGTTTTTATCTGCGTTTCCCTATTTTCAACTTGCCCTGACTCATTGTAGCCATTTTCATCATTTTGCTAGTTTGTTCAAATTGTTTTAATAGTCGGTTCACATCTACAATAGATGTACCGCTACCTTTTGCAATTCGTTGTTTACGACTTCCATTCAACAATGCCGGATTTTCGCGTTCATTAGGTGTCATTGAATGAATAATAGCCTCAATACCTTTGAAAGCATTGTTGTCTACTTCTACATCTTTCAATGCTTTACCCATACCCGGTATCATTGCAGCCAAGTCCTTGATATTTCCCATTTTTTTGATTTGGGCAATTTGAGATAAAAAGTCGTTAAAATCAAATTGATTTTTGGCTATTTTTTTTTGTAATCTTCGAGCATCTTCTTCATCATATTGTTCCTGAGCGCGTTCCACCAACGAAACAATGTCACCCATTCCTAAGATACGATCTGCCATACGTTCGGGATAGAAAACATCCAATGCTTCCATTTTTTCACCCGTTCCAACAAATTTAATCGGTTTATTTACAACCGAACTTATTGAAAGTGCTGCACCACCACGAGTATCACCATCAAGTTTCGAAAGTATAACACCGTCAAAATTTAGTCTTTCGTTGAATTCTTTTGCTGTATTTACTGCATCTTGTCCAGTCATGGCATCTACCACAAAAAGAATTTCCTGTGGTTGAATGGCATTTTTGATGGCAGCAATTTCGTTCATCATAATTTCGTCTACCGCCAATCGACCGGCAGTATCCACAATCACTACATCATTTCCATGTAGTTTGGCGAATTTAATAGCTGCTTCGGCAATAGATACGGGATTTTTACTTTCTAAATCTGTAAAAACGGATATTTGAATTTGTTCGCCAAGAACTTTTAATTGCTCTATTGCAGCCGGACGATATACGTCACAAGCTACTAACAAAGGATTTTTTGCACGTTTTGTCTTGAGATAATTTGCTAACTTACCCGAAAATGTTGTTTTACCTGAACCTTGCAACCCCGACATTAATATTACCGTAGGAGAACCTTTCAGATTGATATCCACATTTTGACCGCCCATAAGTTCAGCCAGTTCGTCGTGAACGATTTTCACCATTAACTGATTTGGTTTCAAAGAGGTAAGCACATTTTGTCCAATAGCTTTTTCTTTTACAGTTTCAGTAAATGTTTTGGCAATTTTATAATTAACATCTGCATCAAATAAGGCTTTACGAACATCTTTCAACGTTTCGGCCACATTTATTTCGGTAATTCTACCTTCACCCTTCAGGATTTTAAACGACCTTTCCAATCTTTCACTTAACGATTCAAACATATTGAATTAATTGATTTTAAATTTCTATTTTTGTGATTGCAAAGGTAAAAAAAATGCTGCAATCAGCAAATTGGTTCATAACTAATACGAAATTTTAATTACCGAACTGAAAGCTTTTTGTTAAATATAATGAAATTGATTTATATCATATTTATAACTAAAAAATTATTTTTTGAGTTCAATTCAAAAATCATTTGCAATTGGAATAAACAAAAAACCACGATAATAAAAAATTCCATATATATATCATTATCAAATAATTTTAAATAATCTTCATAAATATTTAGTTATAATCTGTCTATTGTTATTATTCTTTGTGCAACTAGTGGTTTTTCAGGGAAACTCTTGTATATTTTTTATGCATAAAATTTGACAGTTTTTTTTGAAATTAAATTCAAGAAATAAGTAAAGCTTAAAAAAAACTTAAATTGCAATATCACCAAAACTATAACTCTTTATTTGATGTTATATGATGAAATTAAAAAATTATTAAAATAAACAAAATGAGCTTAAACGAAAAATTAAACTGGCGTTATGCCACCAAAAGAATGAATGGAACTAAAGTTCCTCAAGAAAAAGTAGATAGTATTCTAGAAGCCATTAGGTTGGCTCCAACTTCACTCGGATTTCAAGCATTTAAAGTCTATGTAATTGAAAATCAAGGTTTAAAAGAAAAAATATATAACTTAGCTTGTCAGCAACCACAAATAAAAGAAAGTTCTCATTTTCTGGTTTTTGCTCCTAACAGAAAAGTTACAACTGAGCTAGTGCGTGAATATCTTGCATTTTTTGCCAGTGAAAGAGGTGTTTCAATAGAGAGTTTAAGTCATTTTGATGAATTATTTGTTAATATTATTAATCAAAGCGAAGAGAAAAATTTTGCATGGACTTCTCATCAGGCATATATTGCATTGGGAATTGGTTTGGTAGCTGCAGCCACCGAAAATGTAGATGCAACTCCTATCGAAGGTTTTAATGCTGACGAGCTGGATAAAATATTGGGATTAAAAGAACAAAATTTAGGATCTGTGGTAATTCTCACCCTTGGTTATCGTGATGAAGAAACAGATTACTTGTTTACTAAAAAGAAGGTTAGAAAAAGTAAGGAAGATTTTTTTGTTTTGATTAAATAATCAGATAAAGCAAGTTAACATTTTAATAAATAATCAATTATTACTTCGTTATGAAAAAACATTTTGTACTTAATTTAATTTTTTTAGTTTTAATTTTTCAATCGCTTTCTGCTCAGAAAACTCCTAAAAATGTAATTTTTTTAATTGGCGACGGTATGGGAATTGCTCAAGTATATGCAGCAATAGTAGCTAATAACAATAAACTTAATTTGGAACGTTGTACTCATGCTGGTTTTTCGAAAACATACTCATCCAATAACTTTACAACAGATTCTGGTGCTGGTGGCACGGCTTTGGCTTGTGGTGTAAAAACAAAAAATGGAATGATCGGTATGAATTCTGATTCAGTAGCAGTAGAATCAATTCTCGAACTTGCCGCTCATAACAAGTTATCAACTGGAATTGTTGTGGCTTGTGCTGTAACGCATGCCACTCCGGCTTCTTATATTGCACATCAAATCAATCGCAACATGTACGATGAGATTGCTGCAGATTATTTGAAAACAGATATTGATGTTTTTATAGGGGGTGGACGAAAGTACTTTGAAGACAGAAACGATGGAAAAAACCTAACAAATGAACTTAAAAATAAAAATTATCAGGTTGTTTATAATATTAATGATGTAAAAGCTATTAAAACAGGAAAATTAGTAGGTTTATTATATGAAGATCAAAACCCAAAGATGCCTGAACGTGGAACCATGTTGCCCGATGCAACAATGGCTGCCATTGATATTTTGGATAATAATTCAAAAGGTTTTTTCTTGATGGTAGAAGGGTCGCAAATTGATTGGGCGTGCCACGATAATAATATAAAAGAAGAAATTAAAGAAATGCTCGATTTTGATGAGACAATTGGACTCGCACTCAATTATGCGGAAAAAACTGGCAATACGCTTGTTATTGTTACTGCCGATCACGAAACAGGTGGTTTAACAATATTGAATGGTAAATTTGGTTCAGATGACATGAGTGCATCTTTTTCCACTAAAAATCACTCGGGAGTTCCTGTTCCTGTTTTTGCTTATGGCCCGGGCGCCGAAAACTTCACCGGATTTATGGAGAATATAAGTTTTAAAGGAAAACTTGAAAAACTTTTGAAATTAAAAAAATAGAAAAGTAGTTATTCAAATATTTAAATAATTAGGTAAAATTCGATCTCAATTAAGTAAAATGTAATAATTATTGATATGTTTAATGTAATTAATGTCCAGCTATACAGTCTTGTAACGATAACTAAATACTTTATAAAATATAAAAACAAAACAGCCATTAAAAATTATTTTTCAATGGCTGTTTTTTATAATTTATTTTGACTTTTTTATTTCAAACCTAATTTTTTCTTTACAAGAGGAGTCAAATCACTAGATTTTGGAGATTGGTAAATAATACTTTGAGTGCTTAAATCGAAGATATAGAGGTAATTGTTTTCTGTTCCAACTTCCGTAATTGCTTTTTTAACCTTTTCTACCACAGGTGTAAACAATTCTTGTTGTTTCTTTTGTAAATCTGCACTGGCTGTTTGTTGGAAAGTAGTAATACGTTGTTCAATTTCACCAATTTCACTTTGACGAGCTTGTTTAATGCTTTCGGGCATAGTAGCTTGTTTTTCTTGATACTCTTTGATTTTGGAGGTGTATTCTTCACGCATTTTTACTAACTCTTTTTCCCATTGTGACTGCAAATCGCTTATTGTTTTTTCGATTGTTGCGCGTTCGGGCATTAAGGTTAGGATTTCTTGAGAATTAATGTGACCAAGTTTTGATTCTTCAGCCATTAAATAGATGGGTAATGCAAAAAGCAGTACGATAGCAATTTTTTTTAACATGTTACTTTTTTTAGTAGTTTATATTTGTTCGTATAAAATGGAATGCAAAAGTATAAAAATTATTTTGAATACCCCAATTTTTGAAGTATTATATCACTTATGTCGAGTTTTGGAGAAGTAAAAAGTACACTTGTGGATGAACTTTTATCGAAAACAAGATTATAATCTTTTTCCTTACAAATTTCTTGTATTGCGGTATATACTTCATCTTGAATAGGTTTCATTAAACTTTGACGTTTTTTAAAAAGTTCACCTTCTGGTCCAAAATAGCCACGTTTCAATTCCTGAACTGCTTTTTCTTTGGCAACTATTTCTTCTTCGCGTTTCACTTTCATATCTTCCGATAGGAATACAAGTTCTGTTTGATAATTTTTATACATTTTCTGAACCTCCTGATTTTGAGCTTCAACCTCCGATTGCCATTTCTTTGAAACTTGATTTAATTGCTCATTAGCTGTTTCGTAAGTTGGAATATTCTTCATAATATATTCCATATCCACCATGGCAAATTTTTGAGCGTTTCCCAAAAGTGCTATTCCTGCAATAAAAAATAGCGAGATAATTAGTTTTTTCATAAATTTTCATGTGTTAAAAAATTAAACTTTATATCTGTTTTTTAATAGTTACACAAAATCTTTGCCAAGTATTTGATTGTTTCTTTAACTATTTGCCAAAGCTATCAACAACTGTTAACTCTCAACATTTAACAGTAAACAATAACTACAACTCTTGTCCAAGTACAAAATGGAATTGACTTCCGCTAACAGTACCATTCACTTTGTCGAAACCATAACCCCAATCAATTCCCATCATACCAAACATGGGCAGAAAAATACGCACACCTATACCTGCTGTTCGTTTAAGGTCAAAGGGATTATAATCAGAAATTTTATTGAAACAATTACCTGCTTCCACAAAAGTCAATGCATAAATGGTTGCCGACTGTTCCAAAGATAGGGGATATCGCAATTCCATTGTAAATTTATCATATAAATAACCCATATTTGAACCAATTTTTGAATCATATGGTGTAAGTGAACCGCTTTCATAACCACGCATTGCAATATAATCGGAACCATAACTAGTGTAACTAGACATTCCATCTCCTCCCATTATGTAAGTTTCGTATGGTGAACGTGCATTCTCGTTATAATGACCAAGGTATGAAAACATAATCCGACTCATAATTACTAATTTATTATCTCCCGAAATGGGTGTAAATGTTTTGCCGGTAAAAGTCCATTTATGATATTCAATGAATTTATACCGATCTGCATTGGTCATATTAGGGTCGGCATAATTTTTCCCATTGATAGCTGAATATGGAGGTGTAAACTTTAAGCCAAGAGAGAAGATCGAACCACTGCGAGTATAAATGGGACTATCTATCGAACTTCGGCTAAGTGTAAGATTTAGACTTATATTATTATAATTTCCTTCAGTCAAGGGAGGTAAATAATACCAACTTTTTAGCATAAATAATTGATAAGATAATTCGCCTTGAAAAGTGAAATAATCATCTGGCCAACTAAGTCTTTTTCCATAACCTAACGAAATTCCAATAGTACGCATGTATTTTTCAGGATCCATTTCGCTTTGGTATGAGCTATTTGAACTACTATTGTAACCACTATACCCACTACTGTATGAATTATAATAACTACTGTTGTAACTAGAATAACGATCGCTTACAGCAGATTGTGAAGAGTAATAAATTGAAGCTGATAGAGAATTTGGTCGCTTGCCACCAAGCCAAGGTTCTAAAAAAGACAAACTTACAGATGTATATGATTGTCCATTGGTACGTGCATTGAGCGAAAAAGTTTGTCCTTCACCTTGTGGCACAATACGATATGTTTTTGGTCGAAATATATTTTGAATTGCAAAGTTGCTGAATTTCAAGCCAATACTTCCAACAACTCCTGTAGAACCCCATCCTGCAGAAAATTCAACCTGATCGCTTCCTTTGGTTTCTAATTCATAATTAATATCAACAGTACCATTTTCGGGGTTAGGCTGAATATCAGGTTTCAGTTTTTCCTGATCAAAATGACCCATTTGAGCCAGTTCACGCAGGGTTCTCATAACATCTTCCTGACTGTATAATTGACCTGGTTTTGTTCTTATTTCTCGGCGCACAACATGTTCATAAACCCTTGTATTTCCTTTAATCCCAATTTCGTGTATAGTAGCAGGTTTTCCTTCATACATTCGCATTTCGAAATCGATAGAATCATTAACTATTTGAACTTCAACCGGATCAATTTGAAAAAACAAATAGCCGCGGTCTTTATAAAGTTTACTTACAGCAGTATTTTCATCAGTTTCAAGTTTTTCCATAAGGTCTTTGTGATTATACACATCGCCTTTTTTTATTCCCAATACAGTATTTAGATAATCATACGGATAAATTGTATTTCCTACCCATTTAATATTTCTGAAGTAATATTTTTTCCCTTCATCAACCGTTATAGTTACATTCACAGTTTTATCATCAAATTTTACAACACTGTCTGAAACTATGTAGGCATCGCGATAACCAATTTCATTATATTTCTCAATTAATGCTACTTTATCTTTTTCATATTCTTCTTTCACAAATTTCTTAGTCCTAAAAAAATTTCGGAAATTTTTATCATTTGTTTTTTTCATAACCTTATTTATTTGGTTATGAGTAAGAGCTTTATTTCCAATAAAAACTAATTTGTGAATTTTAGTTTTAAGCTTTTTATCTACATTAATATCAACAATTACATGTCCAGGTTTATTGGGGTCATTGTGTTGGTAAACGTTCACAACCACATTCAAAAATCCTTTTTCTTCCATGTATTTTTCAATCACCTTTTTCGCTCTGTCCGAAATATTGGGTGTTATTTGATTTCCTTTAACAAGCCCTACTTTCACTTCAATATCTTCAATTTCTCCCTTTCTAAGTCCATTGTAGTTGATTTCGGATATTCTGGGGCGTTGTTTTAAATTAATTGTCAGCCATATTTTTCCATCCTTTATTTTTGTTGCTAAAATTTTAACATCAGAGAATAGTCCTTGTTTCCAAAAACGTTTTATGGCATTGGTAATAACATTTCCAGGAACTTCAATAATATCGCCAACTACTAGACCCGAAAATCCGATAAGTACAAAATCTTCGTAATTATCGGCACCAGAAACTTTGATTTCAGCTATCTCATATTTGGGAGCTGTATTAGAATATTCAATAGTGGGTAGGTTCGTCGAATCTTTTTCGTTTGTTGATTGAGCAACAATTAATTGACTGAAAATGAAGAGCAATGAAAATGAAAATAACGTTTTGTGTAGCATATATATATCTTAATGTCAAATATCTTGAATTTTTAAAAAAATAAATTTTACTGTTGGAATTAATATTTATTTACCAAATCGGCGTTCGCGTTGTTGAAATTCGAAAATGGCATGGTAGAGATTTTCTTTTCTAAATTCAGGCCAATGAGTTTGTGTAAAATATAGTTCAGTGTATGCTATTTGCCAGAGTAAGAAATTACTGATACGTTCTTCCCCACTGGTTCTGATTAATAAATCAGGGTCTGGAATAGATTTTGTAGTAAGATGATCACTAATCAATTCATCATTAATGTCTTGGGTACTATATTTCCCATTTTTAACTTCCGTGCATATGTTTTTTATGGCATTTGTAATTTCCCACCTTGAAGAATAGCTCAGAGCCAGAACCAATGATAATCCTGTATTCGAACTTGTTTGCGTAATGCACCGCAGCATCTTTTCTCTTGCATTTATGGGTAATCGGTTTAAATCACCAATCATCATTAATCGAACATTGTTTTTATGTAATGTTGTTGTCTCCTTCTCAATAGTATCAATAAGAAGCTCCATAAGTGCATCTACCTCCGATTGTGGTCTATTCCAATTTTCAGTTGAAAATGTGTAGAGTGTTAAATATTTTAATCCAATTTCAGTGGCAGCTTCTGTTATTTCGCGTACCGATATTACTCCATTCTGATGTCCTTCAAACCGATTTAATCCACGTTCTTTTGCCCATCGACCATTTCCATCCATTATTATGGCAATATGTTTGGGTAATTTTGCTTTATTTATTTTTTCTAAAATGGATAACATAATTATAGAGAGTATTTTATGTATTTGTGTTTATTAACACTTGTTGCACTGTTAATGCAATCGCATGTTTTTTTCCAGATGTCATAACTCACACCCAAAGTTAAAGTTGAAAGTAAGTCATTGTTAAAAATATTACTTCCATTTAAACCATTTGGATTGTTCAAATCATCAACTCCTTCAATTTTGTCGGAAAATAGTAATAATCTTTGTGTCCATTGAATATTTAGGTTCCAACGTTTTACCACTTTCAATTTAAAACCAACTCCAAATGTACTACATGCATCGGGAAATGCCCGACCTATATATTTATCAGAAATTGCACCTAAACCACCAAAAATATAGGGCGAAAATAATTTACTTAAACGGTTATTTTTGCTTCGTTCAAAATCGAAGAAGTTAAATTCACCACATAAATCAGCAGTATAAATTGTACTGTTTTCAAATGGTATGGTATTGTTTATATTTGTAATATATTCACCAACAATTTTCGTTCTATTTATTTCTGCTCGTAGTGCAATACGAGGATTAACTTTATATCGAAAGAAAACACCATAGTTAAATTGTGTATTGTGAAATAAAAAGTAATTAGCATCACCCAAATAGTAAGCCCCACCACCCAACAAACCTATTTCTGCACGATATACATCTTGTGCTGATAATTGCCAACAAAATAAAAAAATAAAATTTAAAGAAAGCAGTTTAATTATTTTAAAAACCATACATTTTTCAATAACAATAAATAATCAAACTTAGAACGTAAATTTTGGATTTAAATTTTATAACTTAATTTTTAACCAACAGCAAAAGTAGTTATAATCTTTTTAATGTTGATAAATTGACATGAAAGTGAGTGTTATATTTAACAAAATATTGGAAAATTAGTGAGTTAGTAGTAAATCACATACAGAGATTAATAAATTTTTTTAAATTATAAACGTTTAAAGTTGGCAATTGCTATATTTTCTTTTCGTGTCATTTCTATTCTTAATTCGTGCGTTTTATCATCCTGTCCACAAAGATGCAAAATTCCATGTATCATAATGCGATGTAATTCCGTATTAAAATCTTCTCCGAATTCTTCGGCATTACTTTTCACTGTATCAATACTAATAAATATATCGCCAGAGATAAGGTTGTTTTCGCTATAATCGAATGTAATTATATCTGTGTAATAATCGTGGTTTAAATATTGTTTGTTTATTTCTAATATACTTTCATCGGAACAAAAGATATATGCAATTTCACCAGTTTTTTTTCCATAAACTACAGCAGTTTCTTTTATCCAAATGTTGATTTTTTTTTTGGATATAACGGGAATCGAAATATCTTTGGCTATATAATGAATCATATTTTAATGAAAAAACAAATAACCCAAGAGAATAGCAGCTGTAATACCAGCAAAATCAGCTAGTAAACCACATATTAATGCGTAACGTGTTTTTTTAATACCTACTGAACCAAAATAAACAGCTAAAATATAGAAGGTTGTATCGGTTGAACCCTGAATTATGCAAGAAAGTCTGCCCACAAATGAATCGGGTCCATTTAATTTCATAGCATCCACCATCATGCCACGCGCTCCACTACCACTCAATGGCTTCATCAATGCAGTTGGCAATGCTCCCACAAAATCGGTATTTAAACCTGTTAAACTAATCAGCCATGATATGCTATCAATTAACATAGTCATACCACCTGAAGCACGAAACATTCCAATAGCAACCAAAATGGCAATTAAATATGGCACAATACCAATGGCTACTTGAAAACCCTCTTTGGCACCTTCGATAAAAGAATCATACACATTAATTTTCCGAATGGCAGTAATTACCACAAATGAAATGATAATAGATAATAAAATAAAACTGGCAGCAAAACTCGAGTAAAGAGCAATTTGTTCTTTGGGTAATCCACTCAGAAAATATATTATTCCTGCAATAATTGAAGTTACTCCCAATAAAGTGAGCAATATCGTTTTATCAAACAGATTGATTTTTTGATATATAGCCACACTAATTAATCCGGTTAATGCAGCAAAATAAGTTGCTAGCACAATAGGTAGAAACACATCGGCCGGATTAGCTGCTCCTAACTGTGCACGATATACCATCACACTGATTGGAATGAGTGTCATACCAGCTGTGTTCAGTACCAGAAACATAATCATAGGATTGGAAGCAGTATCTTTTTCTAGGTTGATTTCCTGCATTTCTTTCATAGCTTTCAATCCCATTGGTGTTGCTGCATTGTCCAATCCAAGCATATTGGCTGAAATATTCATAAACATGCTTCCCATGGCAGGATGATCTTTGGGAATGTTGGGGAAGATTTTACAGAAAAATGGTGCTACCAAACGTGAAAATGTGTTAATAACACCGCCTTTTTCTCCAATTTTCATAATTCCTAACCAAAGTGAGAGTACTCCGGTCAACCCCAGCGAAATCTCGAAACCTGTCTTGGCTGAAACGAAAGTTGAATTTACAACATCAGAGAAAACTTGTGCATTGCCAAAAAATACCAATTGCACAAGAGCTACAATAAAAGAAATCACCAAAAAACCAATCCAAATAAAGTTGAGTACCATGAAAAATAATGAAATGATTGAAAGATTAATTTTCTAAAAACGTGTCATTAATTCAATAATCTGAGTTTAGTGATATTTTAAAAGTGCAAAAGTACATTTTTTTTTTGTTTTACTCAACTTATTTCATTTATGTAACCTTTATAGTATAAATAACATGATTTATCGTCATAAATAGTGTTTTTTTGAATTGATTGTTTTAATTATTCAAAGATGTCTATTTTGTTAGTTATTTGATATATTCCACACCAAACCAGTAAATTAAATAAAATGACTTTATTTCGATTGTAATATTATTTAGTTGTAATAAAAAAACTTGAACTTTTTATGCTCGACCCCTATCCTTAACCCTTTGTCCCTTCCTACAAATCGGGACAAGAATACGAAAGGGTATACGGTAGTAGAATCAATATAAGTAGCTCATTGTTAGCAGTCTGCGAAATCCATCATCTTGTGAGAGGAATTTATAGAGAGGTCTGAAACTTAAGGGATATGATTTAAATCAATATAAACTTTATGAATGAATCAATTTTTTTTTTACTTACAAAAAGAGTTTGATTATAAAACCTGTTATAAATTGGAATATTGACTGCTCTGATTTTAAAATAATTATTATTGGATTTGATAATTCGTTAAAAACTACAATTTCCACATAAAGCTGGTTTATCCAGGATTACAATATCTTCTTTGGTATCGTAATATAAACAGGCATTGATGTTGAATTGCCTATTACTAATTTTGGCAATACTTCTGTCGACATAGAAGTAATCGTCATTGCTATTACACAAATCTTTAATATATCCGATATACAAGGTTTTATATTGTGGTATGGCAAGTTTTTTTCGACCAAAGGTTATGAATTATTTCCCCATTTTAATACATCTTGGGTTCCTGATTTGGTAACAATGCCCGAAGTACCATGGTTATTAACCTAATCGTTTGGGATAAATAAATAAACTAACCTGCCGAGTTGAAATAAAAATTGAAATTATTTTTGTTAAACCAATAGTCATTCCATATTCCGCACATTACGTAAACGGCATAAGTATTCGAAAAGAGATCAACGTCCATTTTACCACTTATCCATGTTTGGAAGTCAACGCCGGTTTTTAAATTCAAATTACTTTTATATCGGAAAGTTGATTTTTTGCTACATCCAAAGCAGTAGCAATGGTTATTAGGTCGTATACCGGTGTGTATGTTGATGTAAGTGTGATGTTTCGATAACCATTTGGGTTTGGTCTGTACTTTTAAATTCTGCTCCACAATTTGATTTCCAAAGATTGCCATTGCTATCGATATATATTTATTCAACCGATTTTCAATATATTGTTTATCAACAAGTTCTATCAACTGATTTACGCCATAATAAACTACGTTAGGATCTACTTTTATTTTAATACCCAAACGACATTAGCTTGATTTTGGAGCAGTTCATACAACAAATTTTCAAACAAATCGTGCAATATACTTTGCTAATAGAGGTAAGATCATTTTTGAGCCATTTTAAATTGATTCTCTCTTCACCTGCCATTTTTTATCCTTTTACATACTTTTTAAAGTTAAGTGCAAAGCAATCATGATGCTTGGTGTATTTATAGGGTTATGAACTTGACCTGATATGCCTTTCGGTCGACGATGACTTGTATTTCCTCTAATACGCATCCCCATATTGGTTAATGCTATGATTTTTCCATCCTTGATTCTACTCCGATAAGTAAATATTCCATTTTTTGAACGCTAAGTCCACAAAGACACCAAGACACAACGCTCAGATACACAATACATTTATTTCTTCGCAGCTCCCGCATTGCGAGACAAATTTAGCGACATTGCATTTTTGCCTTTAGAAAAATTCTTTCGGAGTGGACACTTCCTTTAAAAAATGGAAAATTAGTTTTAATATATATGATTATAGGGTTTTGATCGAAATATGTGAGGAGGTTATTCCATTCGGCAGTCGAAATTTCAAAAATAATCAGGGATTGGATGTTATTTAGAAAATATATACTAATGGGGTAACCGATTCTGTAGATTTAAATTTAGTAAATGTTATGATATCATAACTACTAACTTCGCTTTTCTAAATCACCAACCCTCGATTTGTAAACAAACACAGTATCCTATGCAAATACAATTTGTAACTAAAAATGAAAGATAGAAGCAAGGTGCTAAATATTTTCATACTTATCTGATATTTAGCGTTTTATTAAATAAGAAAGTAATTTTAAATTTTTTTCAAATGATATAAATATAGAAATTCAAATCCTATTTACAGTATTACTTGAATATAAAGTTAATAAGTATGTTGAATTTTGCAAAGAAAATAATTTAATACATTGGTTTTTGAAAAATGGATTTATATTGTATAGTATAGTTAATTTGTATAGTTAAGACTCTGAATACAATTTAATGTAAAATTGATTACTATTATAAAGTTAAGTGTTAGTTTACATTTTGTTGCCTTAAAAAAACTTATTTCTATTTAGTGTAGATTTTTCAACTTGAATTGGTCGATAAATTTTATTATCTTTGCCAATCCGTTGTACAAAGATGTTGGATTACTAAAAAATAATGGATTTCAACATCACGAGCTTACTGAAGTTTTTTGTTGATGTTGTGGTTTTAGATTATCATTATTTGTAGGAAACCATAGTAGAAGCATAAAACATAATAGTTTGATATTTAAAAGTATAGACAATATTTGTATTTTAAATGTTTAATTTATTTATGTATAAATTTCATAGAACAACTGAGATTTTAATTAGAATTCATAAGAATTGAACCATAAAATGGGAAAAATAATTTCGTTGGCAAATCAAAAAGGTGGTGTTGGTAAAACCACAACTGCCATCAACCTAGCAGCATCGTTGGCTACTCTAGGCAAAAAAGTTTTGCTGGTTGATGCCGACCCACAAGCCAATGCTTCATCCGGATTGGGCATTGATATACGTACACTTGAGTTTACAATTTACGAATGTCTGATTGATGGAATTCCTTCAATTCAAGCTATACATCCCACTGAATTAGAGAATTTATTTGTTCTTCCATCGCACATCGATTTGGTCGGCGCTGAGATTGAAATGTTGAATATGGAAAACCGTGAACGGGTAATGAAAAATTTGCTTCTTCCTTTAAAACCATTTTTTGATTATATTTTAATTGACTGTTCACCGTCTTTGGGATTAATAACAGTAAATGCACTAACGGCTTCCGATTCAGTAATTATTCCTGTTCAATGTGAGTATTTTGCACTCGAAGGAATTAGTAAGTTGCTGAATACCATAAAAATAATAAAAAGTAAATTGAATACTGCGTTGGAAATTGAAGGTTTTCTGTTGACCATGTATGACAATCGTTTACGCCTTGCGAATCAGGTTTATGCCGAAGTCAGAAAACATTTTCAGGGAATGGTGTTCGACGCCGTTATAACTCGCAATGTACGCCTAAGCGAAGCTCCAAGTCATGGAAAACCGGTATTGTTGTATAATCCGGAATCGAAAGGCTCCATGAATTATATGGATTTAGCCAAAGAATTGAATAGCAAAAATAGTTAATAAGTTGATTTTATATACTGTAAATCATATTGTTCTGTTAGTTAAATTGTAAATAGTTAATATTGAATTTGTAATTTAAAAATGACAAAATATACAGGTTTAGGAAGAGGTTTAGGTGCATTAATCGACACCGAGCACATTAATACCAGTGGTTCTTCGTCAATCAGCGAAGTGGAAATGGATTTGATATTTGCAAATCCAAATCAACCGCGAAGTCATTTTGATGAAGACACTTTAACCGAACTGGCTGCTTCAATTCGTGAATTAGGCGTTATTTCGCCCATTACTTTACGGAAAAATGAAGACAGTACTTTTCTTATTATTGCAGGTGAACGGAGGTTCAGAGCTTCCAAACTTGTTGGCTTAAAATCAATACCGGCATATATTAAAACTGCTGCCGATGAGCAGGTGATGGAAATGGCTTTGATTGAAAATATTCAACGTGAGGATTTGAATGCCATTGAAATTGCACTTACATTTTATCGATTGATGGAAGAATATAAATTGACGCAGGAACGACTGAGTGAACGTGTTGGTAAAAAGCGTACTACTATTGCCAATTACCTTCGATTATTACGATTGCCTGCCGAAATTCAAGTGGGAATTAAGAATAAAAAAATTGATATGGGTCATGCCCGTGCAATTTTAGGATTGTCTGAACCTGACACTCAATTGAATCTGTATGAGAGTATTGTTAAAAACAATTACACTGTCAGAAAAGTTGAAGAATTGGTTCGTTTGTATATGGAAACAGGAAGTTTTGATGTAAAACATAAAGTGTTATTGAATCCGGTGAATGGTTTGCAGGAATTTGATGACTTAAAAAAACAATTGAGTCGGGTTTTTGGAGGTAAAGTACAATTTTCGTGTAATCCCGATGGTAAAGGAAAAATTTCAATTCCATTTTCGAATGATGAAGAGTTAACACACATTATGGAATTGTTCGATAAAATTTAAGTGTGTATTTGTGATTAAATACTTAAACATATTTTTTTCAATTATTTTCCTGATGTCGCTCAGTGCTCGGGCACAAGATGTGTCTGAAAATAAACTTTCATTTGAAAAAAAAATAATTATAAAGTCCGAATCGATACCTAAGCAAATTGCTGAACTAGAATATGATACATTGAAACAAAAGCCATTTAAACCTGATCCGAGAAAAGTGGTGTGGTTTGGAGCAATTATACCTGGTTATGGACAGATTTTAAATAAAAAGTATTGGAAATTGCCAATAGTTTACGGAGGTTTTTTAGGATTTGCTTATGCAATAACGTGGAATGCAAGTCGTTATAAGTCTTACCAAACTGCCTATCGTGATATAATAGATACTGATCCTACCACGAATAGTTTTATTGAAATTATTCCCAAAGGATATACCATTGAACGTTATGGTGGTATTAGCGGTTACACCAATACTTTGAAATCAGCACAGGATAATTATAGACGTTATCGCGATTTAAGTGTTATTTTTACTGTGGCTTATTATGCTATAACCATAGTGGATGCGTATGTTGATGCTCAATTATACGACTTTGATATTAGTCCAAACTTATCGTTGCGGGTTCAACCAACGCTGATTAAAAATTCCATGAGTTCATCGCATACGCTTGGTATTCAATGCTGTTTTAAGCTAAAATAAGAATTTAAATAAGAAAAATATTAATATAAGATGAATTTTAAAACCTTATTTTCTATAAGTCTGTTTTTAATAATAAGTTGTTCGTGGGGTTATTCTCAGGGAGTTAATACTACATCCAATAAAAACACTCAAGGTGATTTAGATACGGATTCCTCAATAAATATACCTGTTGAATTCAATAATTCATTGGATTATATGTTAAACTCCTGGATTGTGAAACGTTCCAAAACTTCAAATTGCAGATCCAGTGAAATGCCAGCTTTAGTTTCAGATTCAATATGTAAACTCAGATTGTCTAAAATGCCTTATTTGATGGAGATGCCTTATAATCCGACTATCCGATCATTTATTGATTTATATACCATTAGGAAGCGCCATCAGGTAGAATATATGATGGGAATGAGTCATTATTATTTTCCAACTTTTGAACAAGTGTTGGGTGCTAATAATTTGCCTCTGGAGTTGAAATATTTATCCATTATAGAATCGGCACTCAATACAACTGCTGTGTCACGAATGGGTGCTGCAGGATTGTGGCAATTGATGATCGGTACCGGTAGAATGTATGGTTTGGAAATTAACAGTTTGGTAGACGAACGTTTATCGCCCGATAAAGCCACTAAGGCTGCTGCGCAATTTCTTAAAGATTTATATTCAATTTATGGCGATTGGAATCTTGTTATTGCCTCGTACAATTGCGGTCCAGGAAATGTAAATAAAGCAATTAGGAGGTCGGGTGGAAAACGTGATTATTGGGCTATTTATCCTTTTCTACCGAAAGAAACAAGGAGTTATGTGCCAATTTTTATTGCAGCAAATTATGCTATGCACTATGCAGCTGAACATAATTTATGTGCTGCAATAGTTAATATGCCAATCATTACCGATACAATTATGATTCATCATAGGATTCATTTGGAGCAGATTGCCAGTGTGTTGAATTTGTCTATCGAAGAAATTAGATTGTTAAATGCACAATATCGGAAAGACATTATTCCGGGTAATATAAAACCTTATGCACTTTGTTTACCATTGAATTATGTAAATACTTTTATAGATAAAATGGATCAAATTCTTTCGTATAAAGCTGATTCGTTGATAAATAACCGTAGAAGTGAAATTGAGATTTTACAGACTTCATCATCTTCTATGTCGCCTGGAGGTTCGGAAAGAGTAACTTATCACAAAGTAAAACGAGGACAGAATCTAGGAAGTATTGCTGCACATTATGGTATTTCGGTTATTAAACTCAAGAAATGGAATAATATCAAAGGTTCGAGGATACAAACCGGTCAAAGGTTGAAAATCATTAAATAATTATCTTTTTACAATTTGAAATTTTTATGGAAAAGCTTTTTTATTCTATCTCAGAGGTGGCTGAAATGTTTAGTGTAAATCAGTCAAATTTGCGTTTCTGGGAAAAAGAGTTTAAACAACTAAAACCAAAACGAAACGATAAGGGTACCCGTTTTTACTCGCTGAATGATATCTCTGTAATCAAACAAATAATTTACTTGGTAAATGAACAAAGACTGACTCTTAATGGTGCAAAACGTAAATTAAGTCAGAAAAAAGATACAATTGTAAAACAACAGGAAGTTGTAGAACGGTTGAAATTAGTTAGACAAGAATTATTAGGAATCAGCAAAGCATTGTCACACTAAAAATTACCAAATACTGCTTTTTCAACTTATTTTATATTTTCAAAACGGCTAACCGTTTTATTTTTCTTTCGGATAGTAGTCTGACCACTTAAACACCTCCAGAAAGATATAGTCCGCTTATATCGACTTCATTCTTATTGCTAAATATTTCAGCTTGTTTAAGCAATATTCCACTGGCAGAATAAAGTTGAAAAATTCGATTTGCTTTCGCTATTATAAGCATTGAAAATTATGAATTTATCGTTGACAATCGTGTTGTGATTTGCTTTCAAAAATTGTATCTTTGACATTGATAAACAACGAAGGCAGCAACAAAACCGATTGTAGATTGTTGTGATTTGCTTTCAAAAATTGTATCTTTGACATTGATAAACAACTTAATAATTTCTTGATGCCCGGTACTCCGGCGTTGTGATTTGCTTTAAAAAATTGTATCTTTGACATTGATAAACAACATCCAAAATCAAATAACCGCTGTGTTCAATGTTGTGATTTGCTTTCAAAAATTGTATCTTTGACATTGATAAACAACATCATCAAGTAATAAAGCACTAAGCACTTCGTTGTGATTTGCTTTCAAAAATTGTATCTTTGACATTGATAAACAACAAGTGGGGCAAATCTGAATAATGATTTACAAGTTGTGATTTGCTTTCAAAAATTGTATCTTTGACATTGATAAACAACTTATTTCTTCCTATTGGAATTAACAATGTGTTGTGATTTGCTTTCAAAAATTGTATCTTTGACATTGATAAACAACCACTATTATAGCCACCCCAATACCAGATGGTTGTGATTTGCTTTCAAAAATTGTATCTTTGACATTGATAAACAACAGATGCTGTGTAAGTTTCATCAAGTCAGGTATTTATCGCAAAATTTAGGATTTAAAATCAGTCTGTTTATCAAAATAAAATCCCGTTCACCGAACGGGATTTTTGTTTCTAAATATTTATACCAATGTTGAATAAAACTTTTTAAAAATTGGGTAAGTTATTAAAATTCAGAACAATTCCAATTGCTGACCACCGGTAGTTGCCGTTTTTATTTTTCGCCCCTGAAAAAGTTCCATTTGTCCGAATTGTTTGTCGGTAATACACAAAACACCAATTTGTCCTGCTTCGGGCAATACACTTTTTACCCGTTTTATATGTACATCGGCGTTTTCGCGACTGGGGCAATGGCGTAAATAGATGGAAAACTGGAACATTGTAAAACCATCGTTAACCAGTTTCTTGCGGAAATCGGTATATGCCTTCTTCTCCTTTTTAGTTTCGGTTGGCAAATCGAAGAGTACCAATACCCACATAATTCGATATTCACTAAATCGTTGCAAAATAATGTAGAATGTAGAATGTAGAATTGAGAATTAAGAATGTAGAATTAGATTTTGTTTTGTTCGTTTTTTCGTGAAGTTTTAATAATAATGGTAAGTAATGAGAACAGTTCATTGCAATCGTTCAACAATGAATCGAACATATTTTGATTTAAGAATTCGCAGTCGCGGAGTAGTCTCAGCCAATAATGGGTTTCTTTTGCCTCTTTTAACGATATGGATAGTTTTGCAATAAAATCCTTTTTGCTTTGACCCGAATTTGCTTCTTCTATATTTGCACCTATTGATGTTCCTGACCGTAAAATCTGTTTTGATAGCACAAATTCTTTTTGTTCGCTGCTTAAATATTTGTATAATTTTACTGTCCTAATGGCAAAAGCATACGATTTATATTTCAGTACATTCTCCATTCTCAAAAACTTGGATATAAAATCTTTCGGCTTTCACCCGCATAACATTTCGCCAATGAAGAGCATGTAAATCCTACTGCAATCATCAACGGACTTCGTTGTTCATTTATCATCACATCCAAAACCGGAATATTGAGTAATTTTGCTTTAAGCGATTTGTCTAACTCCGTAAATTCAGCTCCACTTTCTAAAATCTCTATCACCAATTTATCAACAAAAGGACGGTATGGTTCCATAATATCATCGGCAAGGCAATATGCATTGTAGCGATTATGATGGTGAATACCAAGCGTCGGCAGCAGTCCACTACTCACCAATCCACGTGCCACTACGGCGCGCAATATGGCATATCCATAATTCAGTAAATTGTTGGGCGGAATGCCTTCGCGACCTCTTGTGAAATCTGGAATCTGTGGAAACATGTTTTTCCAATAATAGGCAGCTGCACGGGCTTCGAGGTTATCGCTGTCGCCACTTTTTACTTCAGCTACCCATGCCAACATATTTTTTACCATTGCACCATGCATAGTTTTGAGTACGTAAGCCTGATTCTCGATTTTGCATTGTATGGTTTGTTGCCAAAGTTGTTTCTTGAGTGGGAGCGAATCCTCAATCTGGTCTTTAAAACGTTCGCTTTGTGTTGTATTTCCATTTAATGGAAGCATTAATCCTACCGGCATTCGGCTACTGTCGCAGCTTATCAATGCACAGTTATTTGCCAGCAAAGCCTCAATAAGTCCATGAGTGATGGTGATTTGTTTGTTATCCAACACCAACACACCAATGTCTTCTATTGGAATGGTATTGTTTCCGGTGCGGTCGTCCATGCCATTGGCTTCGGGTAAATGAATGACCAACTGAGCATTTCGCATACTCAGATAAGCCGGATTACCAAAATAAAGCGTACGTTTAATCATAAAAATTAGGTCAATTCTACATTCTACATTCTACATTCTCAATAAGTTTTTTGCATCCAACGCATCATAAAAACGTCATAAATGCGATAATAACTTTCCTCTTTCTCAATGTGCACAAATACCATTTCTTTTTCGATAAGCGAAGCTATGGTTTTTTTTACGGTCGATGCAGCGCCTAATTTGTACTTCTGTATAAATTCTTTCGATTGTGGCTGGTATAGTTTTTCTTCTTTGGCAATAGCAATTAACAATTTCCACTGGAATGTTGTAAGCAAATTTCGGTATTGTAAGAAATTGCCTTGCTCTGCTTCTAAAATTGTACTGCAAATAGTTTTTACATAAGATAAATCCGGTTTTCGGTTAGCACATGCAAATAACTTATTACACAAAAATTGGGTGTAATAGGTATGGTTATATGTCCAATCCAGTATAAAATCTACCATCTCGGTGCTAATTTCTTTTTTGTTTTCGGTAAAGTGCCCCATAATAAATTCTTTGTAAATGCTGTATGGAATTTCTACCAAAGTCATGCTTTGCGTACTCGAATAAAATGGACGTTTTGCACTGCTAAATATCTCCACCATCAAATGTCGATGACTTCCGCTAAAAATAAACTGTACATTGTGTAGTGTTTGGATAATTGTCCGTAAAATAGCTTCTGTATTTTTTTCGGGATATAATGCCACTTGCTGAAATTCGTCGATGGCAAGTAAAACCGGAGACTTTTGTTCGTCTAAAAACTGTAAAATACTTGTTAGCGTCCGTTCGTACTCTTTGGGTTGTGTAAATTCGAAATGAACTTCGGGCTGTCCAGATAGCCCATCGTAAGTCATAACAGGTCGTAAGGTTTTCAGATAATTCCAAAATCGCTTCCCTATGCTTTCTTTTTGCGGAAACTTCTGCATCACCTTAGCAGCCAATAATTCCGTAAACTCTTTCAGATTTTGCGTAGAATAAATATCAAAATAAATGCAAATACACTCATTTTCTTTGTTTAATTCTTCAAAAAAACGATAAATAAGTGCTGATTTACCATATTTTCGACCCGAAATAAGTGTGGTATTTATCCTGTTGTTTGCATTTTGAAGTAGTATCTTTAGTTCGCTTTGTCTGTCGCAAAAGTACTTTTCAGATACATAACCTATTGTATTAAAGGGATTAAATGATTTTTTCATTGCTATTCTCTTAAATATTTAGATGCAAAGATAAACTATTTTCCTGTAATTTCATCACACTATTTGTATCACGCTAAAGGTGTCACGCCAAAAGTGTTATGAATCTATGTTTTTTTTCCAATTCCAATCAATATATTTAGTTCATTCTGTCGGGCAAAAAAACTCTTTAAAATTGAACTTGGTGGGAGCGAAGCCTCTATTTGGTCTTTCAACTTTTCCAAAATTTCTTTCTCAATTTTTCCAAAGTTTCTTTCAACTTTGGAAAAGTTGAAAAAGAAAAAGAAAACAAATCAAATATATTTACTTTTCCAATCTCTCAAGTATTCACTATGCATATTAATAAATTGTTCTTTTCCTCCAAACATTTTCAGCAGTTTATCTACTTCCACTAATTCATTATTACCAGATGTAATATCATAATACGAACTGAATTCCCACTTATCAAAATCTGTTCTAAAGCCATGATGTATGGGGTTACGGTGCGTGTACATTATTTCGGTTATAAAATGCCCTTTATCCAAAAGTGGTTCTCGTTTAAAATTTTTTACAAACAGCGACCCCATACGTTTCAAAAACTTATTGTACGACTGCGTGTAACTACTAAACAGATTAGAAAACTGCTTGGATAAATACTTATCAATTTCCTCGTCGCTTATATCAGCTTTTCCAAAGTTGAAAGAAACTTTGGAAAAGCTGCGCTTTCGATATATTATCTCCTCTATCACCTCTCGCTTTCGCATTCGCAACACCAAATGAAAATGATTGGGCATCAGGCAATAAGAGTACGTTTCGGCAATAGGATCAATATATTCCTTATACTTTTCCAAGAAATAACGATAATTTTCACGCTCATTAAATACGTTTTCAAACCCATTGGCATGATTGTAAATATGATAACTCTGGTTTGGAATTAACTTTTCCATAGAGGATGTTCGTTTTGATTACCTATCACTTTTTGTTGTTAAACGAGTAAATAAATAATGTTTTAATATTCACCAACTGCGACAATTTGACCGATATGGTTAATTCGCACTTTAATGACATTGTTTATCCCATTTAAACCAAATCTTAGCCATGTAGTCCCTTTTAACTCATTGTTGTTTTCAACAGTTGTTTCCAAATGGTGTCTGAAAAAATAATCCTTGATTGTGAATTTCTGTACCCTAAATAAATTTGGACTAATCAAATGATAATTGTCTGGGTTCAGCAAATCTATTTCCTTAGGATTGAAAGAAATATTTTCTTCTTCAGTTATTTCACCAGTTTCTTCGTTTACTTTTTCGCGTTTTTCTATTTTTGGAAAAACGAAGTATTCATTCTGTTTCATACTGAATAGAAATTGCCAACCTTCTGATTTCTTGTATTCTTTGTCGATAATTGGCAAACCCTGATTCACTCGTGTAGTAGCTTCAAAAAATGAGATTACATTTTCTTGTAATTCATATTTCTGATTATTTTCTTCATCAAAAACAATTTGCCCATCTTTATCTAAAACTGGTACGCGATAAATAGCAACATGATGGTTGTTGCCGGTATTTACAAAGTCTATGGGTTGCTTATTTCCATTTTTATCTAATATCAACTTTCCATCTTTATCTCGTTTTTCGTGAAGCGATACGGCATTGCTAATCCCAGTTATTGTAACCCGTTTAATGGCAATACCTTTTTCTTTGTTTAGCCAAATTGGATTCTCATCAAGATTTGTGAATGCTTTTTTGCTGTCACTTCCAAACTCTTTAAGTCTACCTTCGAGAATCTTTCTTATATTGACATCAATTACTTTTTCAATTTTTAAATCGGGAGATATATCTTTGCGTATGGTGTAAACTGTTTCTGATGTAACAGTTTTTACTTTTTCAGGCACTTTTGTGGTATGTGCCTCGTCAATAAATATGGGGTTCTTGTCTAAACTGTTTTTGCCAGTAAATGCTTTTTTAGGGTCGTTATCAAATTCTGCTAATCGTGCTAAAAGCGCTTCGCGATATGATTTTTTTGCCACTTTCTCTATTTGTTCCTTTGTAAAGCTAGCATTTACCTTTTCTTCTTTAGATACATACTGCTTAATGCTCCCATATACTGTTTCTAAATGTAATTGTCCGCGTGGTGTTAGTTGTATTTTTTTATTTACACCATTTTGTTTTTTTGAAACATTTATGTTTATTGTGGCAACCTTATTCTTTGCTTTGATTGACACTAATGTGTTCTCCAAGTGCCTTTTTGCATCACTTCTAAAGTTTTCTAATGGCATTTTAAAGCGTAGTTTACCATTATCATCTCTGTAAAGTTCTTTTTGTTCGATGCCATAAATGCTGCCCGCTTTATCGCTTCGTGCATTCAGATTGTTGAGGTATTGAATATGATTTCGTTTAGTAAAAGCAATGGTTAGTGCATCCATAGCATGGTGCCGATGGTCGTTTCGTTTTGTCCAGTCTTATTGCGTTTGATTCTATGTCCATCGCGGTTTTGGATAACCTCAGTCAAACCTTGTTTGTCATATTTATCCCAATTTAGCTCCTGCATGACGTCAATCAACTGCCAATCCTCACGCAAACGGTCTGTAACTGACCCTGTAGTTGAAACCACTTCTTTTACAAGCTCTTCCAATATGTTTTTGGCTTTCTTTGCTATGTATTGAGTGTCTCTCAAATCACGATTTATAAAATCGCTCGGAATATCTTCACCCTTCATTTTTAGCTTATTATACTTGGTTTTCGATAATTTACCCGCTTTGTACATTTCTCCAATTCGGACTAAAAATGCAGTTTGTCCATCTTCGTTGTATTTTTTCAAAACAAAATCAATTGCAGTGTCATTACCTTTCTCAATATTTATACTGCGTAGCTCCAGTGTTTTGTTCGAAAAGGAATCGTCGAATAAGCGAGATTGTGGTATGATATGCTCAATATCAAATTCTTTGCTGAATAACTTTTCTTGAGAAATGTATGTTCCTGAATATAAGGTTTTATAGCCGGTAAATTCTAATTCTTTATACAGCTTGTACCGGATTATATCGTTTCGGCTAACATTGGTAAGCCCGAATTCTTTGCGTAGAATAGCCCTATATGCTTCATGTTCGGCAGTTGTTTTGCTTATGGCTGCTGTAGCATCTTCTCTTTCTTTAGCACTCTTTTTTAGTTCTCGAGCCAATTCAATTCTTATTTCATCAGGTTTGCCATATGCTTCTATGCTGGCATTTACCACATTAATCATTTGGTTCAGAATTTTTTCCACCACGGGATTGCGTAGGCTGTTTTTTAGGTAGAATTTCTAATTTGTTTTTCAATACTTTATTATCAAGTTCCTCTCTGGTTAGCGAACTCTTAGAATGGCGATAGCCGGCAAGCACGCACGCTGCGCTATATTCGAGCCCCTCTTTTAAATGTGGAAGTATTTTGCGCATTGCCTTAGTACTCAAACTGCCATAGTCATCTTGGAAGTTTACATTGGCTAGCATAGTGGCATATACTTTTTCAAAACCATAAAGCTCGGTGAGTTTCGCAACCAGCATGTCGTTCCCGCTTATTGAGTCGTCACCTTCAAATGAATATAGTAAATGCCATAGTTGGTATAACGCTTGATTTTCAAATGCTTTTCCCTCTAAAGATGAATCGAAATTCAGAATGTCGGTGTTATAATTGAGTCCGTTAAAAATGGAGCGTACTATTTCCAATGTTTCAGATGCAGGAAGTTTGGTGAAATCATATTCGTCGTGTCCGCTCAATTCTATTATTCTTTGATATGTTTTGAATAAAGCTGCCTGAGTGCGGTTTCCTTCAATATCTTTAAAGTTTAAATCCAGTTCTTTGGGATTTTTATAAAGTAACTTGAGTGCATCTGTTTTCGATAATTTGTCTTTTATGCTCAGTTCGGCGTAAAGTAATTCTTTTTCTTCTTGTTCTAAAAATCTCATTGTCTCAGACTTGTCGGTAACTTGTATGTTGTTAAGTACTTGCCATATTTTAAACTCATGGAGAAGTGGCGACGATTTTGGGCAGACTTTCATGCCTACAGTTTTTGTTTTCTTTTTTCCTTCAATTACAACCTCAACTTGTCGATTTTCGAACTCACAAATACTAATAAGTCCTTTCTGACTTTTGAGCTTTCGTTGGTAGAATATTACCACATCCCTAATTTCTGTTTTCAATTCATCAGTAAGTTGTTTGTGGAATACAGATTGTGTTGACCATAGTTTTTCGAATTCGTCCAAATAATCTTGACGATAAAATACTTGGTTCTTTAATTTCGTGTGTGGGTTTGCGTCCAATTGAGCCATTAAATTTTGCCCAACTGTTTGTTTGTTGAAAAAAAGTTCCTTGCTTCTGTCACTTATCGACCCAAGATAACCACTGGAACTGTTTATTTGAGAGTTGATTTGTTGTAATACGATTACAAATTCTTCCAATTCCAATTTTTCGGTTAGTGCTTTTGCTCGCCAAACGTAATTTTCAACCTTCTGTTCGGCAGTGTTTCCTTTTCTTTTTGTGCCGACCAATTCGAAACCATTTTCTTTGAACTTTTTAGCGCAGATAGCCCAAATAGCATCACGTTTTTTAGCTCGCAACTCTTCTTTTAATTCTTCATTAAGAAAGTCAGGATGGTAAGTTATTTGTTTGTCAAAAACTTTATCAAACTCGGCATGTAAATCCGAACGATAAAAATCTGGGATGTATTTCTTACCTGATTTTAATAGTTGGAGTACAAACTGTCCTGGTGTTATTCCCTCATTATACAGTTTTTTTGCAACTTCCATTCCGTCAATCAACTGTCCTTCGTCTTGCGATTTTGCTTTTCTACTGCTTTTATAGCCACGTTTGCTGTTAATCATCAATAGAATCCTCGCAAATTCTTCTAAACTAACCTCCTCACTTGCAGCTTTCGCCCTCAAACGATAAGTCTCAAAGGTGGTTTTATTTCCATTTTCCGAAAGAATAGTATCTGAGTTTATCCAACCATTTGTAGTTAGAATTTCTATTAAGTTTTCTTTTCTAAGCTTCAAGCGTTGTAGGTTTCTGCGTGCAGAACGTTTTAATGTTCTGTCTGCATTTGTAGTTATGCTTTTTCCCTTTTCGAAATTTGTTTGTTCATCCACAGTTAATGGGTTTACTCTTACACCAACTTTTATTATCGATGATTGCTCACCCTCACCTTCTCCCTCGTTCACCAATGCCCACCCGATACTGTTAGTACCCAGATCCAGTCCCAAAATCTTCTTCATAATATCAATATTTTAAACGGTTATAAATTGGCGTTAAAGTTAATTTAATTATTTTTACTAAACAAGTGTTGTAGAATAAATATTTTTGTTTATCTTTGCCGTACAATTTTTGAAGCAAATCACAATAAGGTTCCGATAGCTATCGGAATCCGTTGTGAAAACATTTGGTAAGCCTCTCCGCCATAATAAGTGGGAGGCATTTTTTTTATGAACATTCTGTATAAGATAAAAAAATAGTTTTTTGAAGCAAATCTCAATAAGGTTCCGATAGCTATCGGAATCCGTTGTGAAAACATTTGGTAAGCCTCTCCGCCATAATAAGTGGGAGGCATTTTTTTTATGAACATTCTGTATAAGATAAAAAAATAGTTTTTTGAAGCAAATCTCAATAAGGTTCCGATAGCTATCGGAATCAATTGTGAAAACATTTAAGTTGCCCTCGTCTTACAATACGGGGGCTTTTTTTCGGTTACAGCCAAAAAAAAACGCATTCAACCAGCACAAGCAACTTAGGCTAGCATCGCCTTTTTAATTCTTTTTTTGTAGCACTGGTTGTTATATTGCAGTATTTTAACATAAAATACTGCATCCTTGAGCATAAAAATATGATTTTATTCCCGGAATTTTGTCATTTAAAATAGTTTATGTACTTTTGTGGCGTAATAAATGTGGAGAGATTTGGACTGCTTGCAACCACAGAAAAAAATGCTAAATCGCAACCCGCATTTTCTGCCTTTCATTAAGTCCACCAAACATTTTTCCCGTTTTTATGTTTACTCAGTTGAGTAATCGTAAATTAATTAATTGTAAATCTTATTTTGCAGTTTCATTTTATTTTTACTCGGTGAGCATTGTAAAAAGTAAATTGTAGAATAGTAAATCTTAAAAATTATGGGATATTTATTTTCATCCGAGTCGGTGTCGGAAGGTCATCCAGACAAAGTAGCCGATCAAATTTCAGATGCCATACTGGATACCTTTTTAGCATTGGACAGTAATTCAAAAGTAGGCTGTGAAACATTGGTAACCACCGGACAAGTGGTCATTGCAGGCGAAGTTCATTCAAATGCATATATTGATGTTCAATCGGTAGCACGCCGTGTAATTAACAAAATTGGTTATACCAAAGGCGAATACAAGTTTGATGGTGACTCATGCGGTATTTTTTCGGCTTTGCACGAACAATCGAGCGACATTAACCAGGGTGTAGAACGGGTTGATCCAATGGATCAGGGTGCCGGCGACCAGGGTATGATGTTTGGATATGCTTGCAACGAAACTCAAAATTTGATGCCGATAGCTTTAGATTTATCGCACGCTTTGGTAAAGGAATTAGCCGAAATTCGTCGCGAAGGCAAGGTTATGACTTATTTACGCCCCGATTCAAAATCACAGGTTACCATCCAATATGATGACAACAACCAACCGGTAAAAGTTCATACGGTTGTAGTTTCGACCCAGCACGATGATTTTGTGAAACCATCGGCAAATAAAACTGAGGTAGAAGCTGATAACGAAATGTTGGCAAAAATCAGACAAGATGTGAATGACATTTTAATTCCACGTGTGAAGGCATTGGATGCTCAATTTGCTCAACTGATAAAAGACGATTTCATTTTACATGTAAATCCAACCGGAAAATTCGTAATTGGCGGTCCTCACGGCGATACTGGTTTGACAGGTCGTAAAATTATTGTTGATACCTATGGTGGAAAAGGTGCTCACGGTGGTGGTGCATTCTCGGGTAAAGATCCTTCTAAAGTAGACCGTTCGGCAGCGTATGCAGCCCGTCACATTGCCAAGAACATGGTGGCATCAGGTGTTGCCGATGAAGTATTGGTACAAGTGGCTTATGCAATTGGAGTGGCAAAACCTATGAATTTGTATATTAATACCTATGGCACAGCAAAAGTTAAATTGAACGATGGTGAAATTGCGACTAAAATTGAGAAATTATTCACCATGCGTCCAAAAGAAATTGAAGAACGATTGAAACTTCGATTACCAATTTACGAAGAAACTGCTGCTTATGGTCATGTAGGACGAGAACCTGAAACTAAAACCAAAACATTTAAAGATGGAAATGGTAAAGAAATTTCATTTAAAGTTGATCTTTTTACCTGGGAAAAACTGGATAAAGTAAGCGATATTAAAACAGAATTTGGATTGTAAAAGATTTATAATTAGATAAAAAGCCCGATTTTTAAAATAAGTCGGGTTTTTTATTTTTAATAAAATAGGAAAACATATAAAAGTTTATTTGCATACTGCCGTAAAATCGATGCAAAATTCCTTCTTTTACTATAACTTTGCACCAAAATTCGTAAAAACATTATGTGGAAAAAGTTTTTAAGTCAACTTCCCATTATATGGGAGTTTATAAAGATTTGGTGGTCAAAATTTATCACATGGCGAAAAGCACGATTGGTGCGCTATCGTGGTTTGATTTGGTATAAAAAAATTGCCAATATTATTATTACTTCCATCGTATTATTTTTAATTTATCTCTTTATTGTTGACATAAACTTTTTGTGGTTATTTGGTAAATCGCCCAGTTTAAGCAGCATCAGCAATCCATACCAGAGCGAAGCTTCCGAAATAATCACTACCGATGGCAAAGTGATTGGTAAATATTTCAACGAAAACCGGACTCCGGTAAAATATGAAGAAATATCGCCCATACTTATCAAAACATTGATTAGTACCGAGGATGAACGTTTTTATAAGCATTTTGGAATTGATTTTGAAGGTGTCATTGCTGCTATAAAGGACATGACCAAAGGAAAAAGTCGTGGTGCAAGTACAATTACGCAGCAATTGGTCAAAAATATGTATAAAACCCGCAATCAGTATTCTACGGGTTTATTTGGGTATATTCCTGGGCTGAAAATTGTTATCATGAAAACCAAGGAATGGACCACTGCGGTTAAAATTGAGATTTTTTATACCAAAAAAGAAATTCTGACCATGTACTTCAACACGGTTGACTTTGGTAGCAATGCTTATGGAATTCATACTGCAGCAAAAACATTTTTTAAAACTACGGCTGCAAAACTTAATTATGAACAATCGGCTACTTTGGTTGGTCTGTTAAAGGCAACAACTACCTACAGTCCCATTTCGCATCCAAAACGATCATTGGAACGTCGAAATGTTGTGTTGGAAAATCTGGTACGTCATAAAATCATTACCCAACATCAATGCGATTCGCTTAAGAAAATTCCTATTGAATTGAATTTCAGTGTAGAACAATCGTATGATGGAGATGCACTTCATTTCAGGGCTTATTTGGATAAATATCTTCAGGATTGGGAGAATGAAAATGGATACGATATTTACACCGATGGGTTGAAAATTTATGTTACCATCGATTCGCGTATGCAAAAATATGCCGAAGAAGCTGTTAATAAACAAATGCGACAGGTGCAACGGCGTTTTTTCGACCACTGGCGGGGACAAAATCCATGGCAGGACGAAAACCACAAAGACATAGTGAATTTCATTGAAGATAAAGCCAAAAAAACAAAAAGATATGCATCTTTAAAAGCAAAATATAACAATAACCCTGATTCAATTAATAAGTACTTAAATCAACCACACCGAACGAAAGTGTTTGATTATAAGCGGGGTGAAAAAGATACAACCTTGAGTGTGATGGATTCAATCCGTTATATGAATCACTTTATGCACAGCAGTTTTGTGGCAATGGAACCAGAAACAGGGAATGTACGGGCATGGGTTGGCGATATTGATTTTAAATTCTGGCAGTACGATAAAGTTGCACAAGCAAAACGACAACCGGGTTCAACCTTTAAATTATTTGTTTACACAGCAGCCATTATGAATGGAAAATCGCCTTGTGACATGATGACAGATAAACCTGTTACTTGGAATTATGTTGAAAAAGGTCAGTCCAAATCGTGGAGTCCACACAATGCAAATGGACAATTTTCGGGTCGTTCGGTTTCTTTGAAGCATGCTTTTGGACGTTCCATCAATTCTGTTGCAGTACAATTGGCACAAGAAGTTGGAATAAAAGAAATAGTTAAATATGCTCATTTACTGGGAATTAGAACTCCACTCGAAGAACAACCGTCTTTGTGTCTGGGTTCTTCGGATGTTTCATTATTGGAATTGGTAAATGCATTTGCAACTGTTGTAAATGAAGGAATGTATCACGACCCCATTTTGGTTACGCGAATTGAAGATAAAGATGGAAAAATAATTTATCAACACAATACCGAACAAAAACGTGTAATACCTTACGAAGCTGCATGGTTGGTAACAGAACTGCTAAAAGGTGGAATGACCGAACCCGGCGCTACTACTCAAGCCTTGTGGGAATGGGATTTGTTCCGCTCAAATACTGATTTTGGTGGAAAAACCGGAACTTCGTCCAATCACTCTGATGCCTGGTTTGTAGGTGTGAGTCCAAAATTGATTGGTGGTGCATGGGTTGGTGGCGAACATCGAAGTGTTCATTTCCGAACCGGACAATTGGGAGAAGGTAGTCGTACAGCATTACCAATTTTTGGACTTTTTATGGAAAAAGTGTTGGCTGACAAATCTTTGACTCAATATCGTGGCAAATTTCTAACCAAACCAAAAGAAAAAATTTCGCGTGATTACTCTTGTCATACCTACTTGCCACCCGATTCGACGCTTACAGATTCGACTCAAGTGCCTATTGAAGAGATGATTGATGCAGTGCCGACAACAGACGAAGAAACACCAAAAGAATAAAAAACTAAGCCGGTTACAAATCGAAATTGTAACCGGCTTTTTTTATCGAAATGGAGAATTATTTGATAATTATATATGTGTGCTAATATAATGTCTTATTTTGAACGCTAAGTCGCTAAATCGCAATGACGCTAAGAAATAGTTGATTTACAATAATTTATATTCGTTGCGACTTTGTGTCTTTGCAACTTTGCGTTTACAAAAATCTTCGACTAAATGGTACACTATATTGTGCTAATTACTTATATTCTCACTTCTACACCTTTTTCTTTTAAATACGCTTTTAATTCGGGAATTCCAATTTCTTTGTAGTGAAAAATACTGGCTGCCAGTGCTGCATCGGCTTTTCCTTCGGTAAAAACATCAACAAAATGTTCCATCGTTCCAGCACCGCCGCTGGCTATTACCGGCACATTGACAGCTTCGGAAACTGCCCGTGTAATATCTAAAGCAAAACCGTTTTTGGTTCCATCATTGTTCATCGACGTAAGCAGAATTTCGCCGGCACCCAAAGCTACGGCTTGTTTTGCCCAATCCAGTGTGCGAATCTTTGTTGGTGTTCGCCCACCATTAAGGAATACAAACCATTCACCATCAATATATTTTGTATCGATGGCCAATACAACACATTGACTGCCAAACTGACCGGCTAAATCACTAATCAATTGCGGATTAAGAACCGCCGAAGTATTGACTGAAATTTTATCGGCACCACAAGCCAACAAAACCGATACATCTTCGACACTCGAAATACCACCACCCACTGTAAAAGGAATATTGATATGTTTAGCAATGCGGGTAACAAGTTCCGAAAGGGTTTTTCGTTTTTCGACGGTGGCTGTAATGTCTAAAAAAACCAATTCATCTGCTCCCATTCGGGCATACAGTGCGCCCAATTCCACAGGATCACCAACATCGGTAATATTCAGGAAATTAATTCCTTTTACAGTTTGTCCGTTTTTTATATCCAGACAGGGAATAATTCGTTTTGCTAACATGTAGAGTGGATATGATTTTTGTAATTCAAACGCTAAAAAATGACAAGTAACAGTTTTCAGTTTATTTTAATTAATTCATTGAATATTTGCTTTCAATGCCGACATTTCATTGTTCCAATCACCCAGAACAACAGATTGAAGCGTATTCACTTTATTTTTATCAAAAGGCAGTTCGGCACGAATATAATTCTCTGTAAATCCGACCATATTTTCGCCATTGTGTCGGCTTTCCCAAAGAACTTGAACTGTTTTTCCTATTTGAGTTTCGTAAAAAGCGTAGGTCATTTTATCCGAGACTGTGTGCAGCACTTCACTTCTGCGTTTCCGTTCAGGTGTTGAAACGGTATGTTCAATTTCCAGCATTTTTGTACCCGCCCGTTCGGAATAACTGAAAACATGTAATTGACAAATATCCAAAGTTTTAATAAAATCAAGTGCGTTTTCAAATAATTCGTTTGTTTCACCTTTCACACCAACAATTACATCTACCCCAATAAATGCATGAGGTATCATTTTTTTTATGGTATTAATCTTTTCGGCAAAAAACTCAGTGGTGTAACGGCGTTTCATAAGTTTTAAAACCTCGTTTGATCCCGATTGCAATGGAATATGAAAATGTGGCATAAAATGCTGACTATGGGCTACAAAATCAATTAATTCGTCTGTCAATAGATTCGGCTCAATCGATGAAATTCGAAATCGGATTTCGTTGGGTAAAGCATCTAAAGCTTTTACCAAATCGAAGAAGTTTTCTCCTGTCGATTTTCCAAAATCGCCGGTATTAACGCCCGAAAGTACAATTTCTTTTGCTCCGTCATCAATCGCTTGTTGCGCCATTGCTACTGTTTCAGCAATACTTGCATTTCTACTTCGACCACGGGCAAGTGGAATGGTGCAATAAGTGCAGAAATAATCACATCCATCCTGAACTTTCAGAAAATATCGTGTACGGTCGTCGCGCGAACAGGACGGTTTAAAATCGGTTACTTTCAGAATTTCATCCCGATGGATCTCACCGTTTTTTTCGGTGTCAAGTTTATTTAAATACGATAGAATATTAAATTTTTCATTGGCACCCAACACCAGGTCAACACCTTGTATGGCTGCAATTTCGTTGGGTTTTAACTGTGCATAACAACCAGTTACCACCATTATGGCATTGGGATGAATGCGATTTAATCGATTGATGGCTTGTCGGCATTTATGATCGGCAGTATCAGTTACAGAGCAGGTATTGATAATACAAATATCTGCTTGTTCTCCCGCTTTTACTTTAATAAATCCTTCGTCGCTTAGTTGCTTGCCTATGGCAGAAGTTTCTGCAAAATTTAACTTACAGCCCAAGGTATGGTAGGCTACTTTTTTATTATTGAACTGTGTGTTATCAATCATGAAGGAGTGAAAATTTGAAAGTGCAAAGGTAATGATTTTTTTGAACTCAGATTTCTTTAAAGATAACAGTTTATTTGAATTGTAAATTGTAAGTTGTAAATTGTATTAATACCTTCCTTTCCACAATTCCCGTAGCCAATCGCCCAATTTACTCTCTGCAGGACTATTTTGTACTTTCCAAATCCGTTCATTCTTAAGTTCTGATGGCATAAATTGCTGATTCACAAAATGATTGGCAAAATCGTGTGAATATTTATAATCTTTTCCGTAATTCAAATCTTTCATCAATTTTGTGGGTGCATTTCGTAAATGTAACGGAACAGGTAGATTTCCCGTTCGTTCAACCAAAGCCAATGCATCGTCGATGGCCAAATAAGCTGAGTTACTTTTGGGCGAAGCAGCCAGATAAACCGTAGCTTCTGCCAGAATAATGCGTCCTTCGGGCCAACCAATTTTTTGCAAAGCATCAAAACAGGCATTTGCCAGTAACAAGGCATTTGGATTCGCCAGTCCAATGTCTTCGGAAGCCGAAATTACCAATCGGCGGGCAATAAATTTAGGGTCTTCGCCACCTGCCACCATGCGTGCCAACCAATAAATGGCAGCATCCGGATCGCTGCCACGGATGGATTTTATAAATGCAGAAATAATATCGTAGTGCATTTCACCGTCTTTATCGTAAGCCGATGGATTTTGTTGTAGCCGTTCGGTAACAATTTCGTTTGTGAAAATTACTTTTTCTGGAGTATCAGAATTCACCACCAATTCTATTATATTCAGCAATTTACGTGCATCACCACCAGAGAAACGGAGTAAAGATTCGGTTTCTTCAAAAATAATTTCTCGGTTTTTTAGTTCACTGTCAGTTTTGATGGCGTAGTTGGCTAATTCCAATAAATCTTCTTTATCGAGCGATTTGAGAACATACACCTGACAACGTGATAGGAGTGGAGTGATAACTTCAAAAGAAGGATTTTCGGTTGTTGCACCAATCAAAGTTACAGTGCCATTTTCTACAGCACCGAGCAATGAATCCTGTTGCGATTTACTAAAACGGTGGATTTCGTCGATAAATAAAATGGGATTGGCTTGTGAAAAAAAACGGTTGGCTTTCGCTTTTTCGATGACATCTCGCACATCTTTTACCCCCGAACTCACAGCACTCAAAGTATAATATGGTCTATCGAGTTTATTGGCAATAATTTTTGCGAGCGTAGTTTTGCCAACTCCGGGAGGTCCCCAAAGTATAAAGGAAGCAATATGACCCGATTCGATCATTTGGCGCAAAATGGCCTTTTCACCAACCAAATGTTTTTGACCAATATAATGATCGAGTGTTTGTGGGCGTAGACGTTCGGCTAATGGTGGCATGGGAAAAAGGTTTGAAAGGTTTGAAAGGTTTGAAAGGTTTGAAAGTTTGAAAAGTTTGAAAAGTTTGAAAAGTTTGAAAGTTTGAAAGGTTTGAAGTTTGAATGGTTTGAGTGTTTGAAAATGAGTAAGTTATCTAAGCACTTCCACCAGTTTTTTAATATCTTCGGGTGTTGTCCCACAACATCCGCCAATAATATTTGCTCCGGCTTTGGATAATTGGGATGCAAAGGCAGCCATCATTTCGGGTGTTTCGGGAAAAACAGTACAATTTCCTTTAAAACAGGTAAACCGGCTTTTGCATGAATCAAAACAGGAATTTCTTTATCAACAAGACGAATTTCTTTGGTAATTTTTATCATTCCTTCAATTCCATTGCTACAATTGGCACCAACAATATGTTCACAGGCATCTTTTTAATGCTACAACCATTTTAGTAGGCGAAACACCAATCATGGTACGGAATTCATCGGTTTGCAGATAATCGAAAGTCATGGTGCAAATAACTTCGCATTGCGTATTTTCGCGGGTTGCCCGAACTGCAATTGTAGCTTCATCGAGCGCAGTCATTGTTTCAAAATTGATTGCATCTGCGCCACCTTCGTATAGTGCAATTGATTGATCTTTAAATGCTTCGTAAAGTTCCTCTTCCGTATAATCATCCATCATCAAAATTTCACCTATTGGTTCGATTGAACCCAACACATATTTTTCATCACCGGCAGCTTGTCGCGATATTTCAGCAGCTTTTTTGTTGAGTGCATACTCCTGGTTTTCTAATCCGAATCTTTTTAGTTTAAAATAATTTCCACCAAAACTATTGGTTTCGAGGGTATCAGCACCAGCTTTGATATTACCCAGTGCATTATCATATACTTCAGTTGGATGAGTTAAGTTCCATTCCTCAGGACATTCGCACGGTTTTAAAACTCTTGCTTGCAAAAATGTTCCCCAAGCACCATCCGATACCAAAGTATTACCTTGATTGAAATTTTCTAATAATGTTGGTATCATGGATTTATTTCTGATTTGATAGTTTAATTTGATTGATTCTCAGGATTATTTCGATTGAATTAAGTTTGAGAGATTTTGATTTCATAATCCGTTTGCAAAGATATAAAAAATGCCGATGCATAGTTCAATGATACACCGGCAATTTACATATTTACATTTTTCAAATTTTCTTCAAACCCTTCATCTCTTCTTTAACTGCTTTCTTAAGGCTAATCGCTGCTCCACCTCCGGGAGCTAATTTTTGTTTAAGTATTGTTTTGGAGTTTACAAGTACTTTCTGGATTTGATATGACATCGGGTTTTCTTTCCAGTCGGCAGTGGCAGCATCACCATATATGGTGGCAATATACCATTGATTTGCATCCAGAAAACTGAATGGAACTATTGCAATACGCGCATTTTCATCCGTAATTGCACCTACAAACCAGTCGGAAGTACCTTTTGCCTTTCGTGCTATGGTAATATAATCGCCCGGTTCAGCTTCGAGATATTTAGTGTCATCCCAATCTACTGCTACGTCTTTGATAAACTGAAAAGCATCCATTCGTTTTTCATAATTTTCGGGCAAATCGGCAGCCATTTGCAGTGGGCTGTACATGGTAATATAAAGCGCCAATTGTTTTGCCAGGGTTGTATGAACCTGATTTGTATTTTTAGCATCGTAATAATTCATTTTGATTTCGAAAATCCCCGGAGTATAATCCATAGGACCACCCATCAATCGGGTAAATGGCAAAATAGTTTCATGTTCGGGTGGATTTCCTACACTCCATGCATTGAATTCGTTTCCACGAGCTGCTTCGCAAGCCATCCAATTAGGATAGGTGCGGTGCAAACCCGTAGGTCGAACGGGTTCATGTGCATCCAGCATGATGCGATTTTCTGCCAATTTCTCTGCCACACGAATGTAATGATTAACCATCCATTGACCATCATGTTTTTCACCGCGTGGAATAATCCAGCCGACATATCCTGTTTTGACAGCATCGTAACCATTCGCTTTCATAAATTCGATAGCTTTGTCAATACGACGTTCATAGTTTGTTACCGAAGCTGAAGTCTCGTGATGCATAATAATTTTCACACCTTTCGAAACAGCATATTCATGTATTGCTTTTACATCAAAATCGGGATAGGGTGTAATAAAATCAAATACATCTTCTTTCCAGTTTCCTGCCCAATCTTCCCAACCAACATTCCAACCTTCGACCAAAACCCCTGCAAAACCATTTTTTGCCGCAAAATCAATATAACGTTTTACATTCTCAGTTTTCGCACCATGTTGAGGCAGGGGCACTAGTGAACTCCAATCGGTATCTTTAAGTTTAATATTGGGCGAATGTGAATAATTCCACGACATTATGTTTGGAACATGCATTCCCCACCAAATTCCAATAAATTTTTGAGGATGAATGAAACTGGGATCAGCAATTTTACTTGGTTCGTTGAGGTTTAAAATAGTTTTAGATTCCAGCAATTCAGCTGCATTATCACTCACAATTACAGTGCGCCAAGGTGTGTGCTGCGGCGTTTGCATATAAGCTTTAGTTCCAACTGCATCGGGCACTAAAGTGGAGGTTAAAACAAAATTTGTTTGATCTATTAATAACTGCATAGTAGAATAATCAACCAAAGCAGCTTCGAAAATACTAATGTAAATGCCTTCGGCAGTTTTCATCAACAATGGTGTTTGTATTCCATTTTTCGCAAAATATCCATGTGTTCCAATTCCGTTTCCATCCACTTTGCCCGCATCCACTTCCGAAAGTTTGGTTGTAGCATAGAAATATTCATTGGTATCGTAATCGCCCGGTATCCAGAATGTTTTATGATCGCCTGTTAGTGCAAATTGAGTCATTTCGTTGGCAATCTTAAAATAATTCAACCTGGGTTGTTTATCAAATTCATACCTAAATCCCAGTCCATCATTGAATAATCGGAAACGAATCTTTATAGTTCTTTCTTCTGCTTTTTGTTCCAATATGACCAATAATTCATTGTAATTGCTCCGAATTTCGCTTACTTCGCCCCAAACGGGTTTCCATGTTTCGTCGAAGGTACTTGTTTCAACTTTTTGAATATTAAATCCGGTCAAAAGTGATGGATCATTTTTTAATTCCAATCCGAGTTTTGACGGTTTTATAATCGTTTTATCCTTGTATATCAGTGAATAAACAGGTTCTCCTGCTGAATTTACCGAAAAATCAAGTCGGAAATTTTTATTTGGCGATTGCAAATTTTCTGTTATGCCAGATAGACTTATTGCCATAACTAACATTAATAACATAATTTTTTTCATTAATGTCTGAATATTAACGGGATTGTTATTGAATATATTCTAAAACAAAAGTAATTATAAAATATCAACAAACATAGTCATAAAGTGTAAATAAGTATTATTTATATTGCAAACGTTTGTTGCTTCGGAATTATGAATTGAAAATTATAATTATATGCCAAATGATAAAGGTTTATCTAGATTGCCAAACAGAAAAAAAGTCAACATTTTTCTACAAAATATTAGCCAGGATTATTATTTAAATCTAAAATCACTTCAGGTTGCAAATGAGTGCGATGGCTTCTTATCAGAACCGGTTCAAATTTATAACAAAATTGTGGGTGGTATTAGAATTTTTGGAAATTATGCCAGCAATGTTACTAAAATTTACATTTAGGTTTGTAAACGAAAGGTTGAAAAATAATTTTTGCTTTATACTTTCAATTTATAACCGTATATGCGTATTTTGTACACAATTATTTACTATTTTAGTTGTTTATATATGTAATTAAAATATTATATGGCAAAATAAACCAATTTGAAACTATGTTATATGATTAAATTTCAGTATATATATATATTATTTATCCAGTTTTAATCAAATAATTTTAAATTTTAATTTCAATTTGAAATAAATCTTGTATTTTTACAGCGTTTTTCGCTTCTTTCCTCAACATTAGGGTTGTTAAAACTGGAAAAATGTTCAATAATTTAAATTAAAAGTTTATGAAAATTGGAATTCCTAAAGAAATCAAGAATAACGAAAGCCGTGTAGCTTTAACTCCATCGGGAGCCAAAACACTGGTTCAACATGGACATACTGTAATGGTTGAAACACATGCCGGTGAAAATAGCGGATTCAGCGATGAACTATACATCAAAGCGGGTGCAAAAATTCTTCATACTGCTTTAGAAGTGTTTGCAACTGCCGAAATGATTGTGAAAGTAAAGGAACCAATTCACTGCGAATACAAACTGATCCGTCCCAATCAATTAATATTTACATATTTCCATTTTGCATCCGAGAAAGAACTTACATTGGCAATGATGGAAAGTAAGGCTGTATGTCTGGCTTACGAAACTGTGGAAAAAGCCGATCTTACATTGCCATTGCTAATTCCAATGTCGGAAGTGGCAGGACGCATGTCAATTCAGGAAGGTGCACGCTGTCTGGAAAGACCAAAAGGTGGAAAAGGTATTTTGCTTGGTGGCGTTCCGGGTGTAAAACCTGCTAACGTGTTGGTTTTGGGTGGTGGAATTGTGGGTACTCAAGCTGCTTTGATGGCTGCTGGATTAGGAGCACATGTAACCATTGCCGATATTTCACTGCCACGTCTACGTTATTTAAGCGAAATAATGCCTGCAAATGTTGATACCTTGATGTCGACAACTTATAATATCGAAGAATTACTTCCGCATACCGATTTGGTAATTGGAGCAGTTCTGATTCCGGGCGCAAAAGCACCTCATTTGATAACCCTCGAAATGCTAAAACTCATGCAACCCGGATCTGTACTGGTGGATGTTGCCATCGATCAGGGCGGATGTTTTGAAACTTCACATCCAACAACTCACACCGATCCTGTTTATACAATTGATGGTATTTTACATTATTGTGTAGCCAATATTCCCGGCGCAGTACCGTTTACATCTACATTAGCACTTACCAATGCTACTTTACCTTATGCACTTATACTGGCAAATTTGGGTTGGGAAAAAGCTTGTAAATTACACGAAGATTTGCGCAAAGGACTCAATATTGTTAAAGGAAAAATAGTTTGCAAAGCAGTGGCTGATACATTCGGACTTTGAGTGAATAGTGGGAAGTGGGAAGTGGGAAGTGGGAAGTGGGAAGTGGGTAGTTGGTAGTTGGAAAAAAATGGTCAACTTATTTCATGCATTCAAATATAAGATTACTAGGAAGTTGGTGTGCTTTTAGCTGCATATTTAAAATGAATAATCTCATTTACTAAAATATTTATTGATTTTTTTCAGAAACCTTTCGCTGTAAATTTTTTACACGAAAGGTTTTTGAGTATAATAATCCCAAAACAGATTTTGCTTATTTCAACAGTTAATTAATCTTTAACAATTTGTCGGTTTGAATAAAATTATCAACTTTTGTAATCTGTTTGAATAAACCAATAAGTCAAAATTTAAAACAAAAGAACTATGGAAACAACTTCAATTTCCTGTCCATCTTGTGGTGCCGAAATCAATGTGAGTGATATTCTTTATCATCAAGTGCAAGAAAAATTAAAGTCAGATTTTGATAAACAAATTGCTCAAAAGGAAATCAGTTACAAAGCAAAACTGGATGAAATAAACAAGATAAAAGAGCAACTTACGAAAGATAAGGAAACCATTCAAAGTCAGATAGAAGCAGCTGTGAAATCGAAATTATTGGTCGAAAAAACCAAACTGGAAAAATCGATAACCGAAAAGATGACTGAAGAAACGACAGAACAAATACAATCGCTTCAAAAAGAATTGCTGCAAAAAACTTCGCAGGTTAAGGAATTGAACCAAACAAAAGCTGAAGTAGAACGTCTGAAACGCGAAAAAGACGAAGTTCGCGATCTAGTGGTATTGGAAAAAGAAAAGGAGTTTTCGGAAAAACTACGTTCCGAAAAACTTATTATCAAGCAACAAGCCGATGAAAATTCGTCACTTAAAATCAAAGAACTCGAAAAACAACTCGACGATCAAAAGAAACTGGCAGAGGAAATGAAGCGCAAAGCCGAACAGGGTTCTATGCAGCTACAAGGTGAAATTCAGGAATTGGCTATCGAGGAAATTCTAAAATCGCTTTTCCCATTCGATTTGATTAACGAAGTGGGCAAAGGAGTGAAAGGTGCCGATGCCATTCATACGGTTCGTAACCATATTGGCATCGATTGTGGTACCATTTTGTATGAAAGCAAACGTACTAAAGCATTCAGCAACGAATGGATAAATAAACTTAAAGTGGATGCGGTGGCTGCCAAAGCAGATGTTTGCATCATTGTTACCGAAGCTTTGCCCGATGGAATGGAAAAAATTGGACAAAAAGAAGGCGTATGGATTTGCACTTTTAATGATTTTAAAGGACTTGTATTGGTATTGCGCGAAAGTTTATTGAAAATAAACGAAGCTTATTCATCGCAAACAAACAAGGGCGAAAAAATGGAAATGCTTTATAATTACCTAACCAGCAACGAATTCAGATTGCAATTGGGAGCTATTGTGGAGGGATTTTCTGACTTACAAGATAGCTATACGCAAGAAAAACGAGCCATGGAACGAATATGGAAACAGCGCGAAAAACAGCTTGAAAAAGTATTGCTCAATACCAATCATTTTATAGGCTCTATAAAAGGTATAGCCGGAAGTTCCATTCCCGGACTTAAAGAAATTGGAGCAGTTGATAATTTATTAGAACTGGAGTAAGACTTTGAAAATGAAGATATTTGTAAATTTCAGAACAATTCAAACAATATTATGTGTTTTACTGTTGCTTTAATCCGAAATAACAAACTGGTAACAGCCGAAAGTTATTATAATGAATTACCTGTCAAACATGGTAATGAATCAACCGACCCTCAATTACCTGAATATTATTTCATTAGTGGATTTTCGCATCCAGCCTTGCCAACTATGAAAAGCGATGGGATTTTTCTGTTTGAGTGGGGACTAATTCCTTCGTGGGTAAAAGATATTCAAACAGCAACTGAAATTAGCTCGAAAACATTAAATGCTATGGGTGAAACCGTTTTTGAAAAGTCATCTTTTAAAAAAAGTATTATCAGTCAGCGATGTTTGTTACCAGTAAGCGGATTCTACGAATGGCGCGATGTAAATGGTGTTAAATATCCCTATTTTATTCATCCTGCCGATAATGAAATGTTTTCGTTGGGTGCCATATATGATACCTGGATAGACCGTAAAACAGGTGAAATAAAAAATACTTTCAGCATTCTGACAACTTCAGCCAATCGGATGATGGAGAAAATTCACAACCTTAAAAAGCGAATGCCTTTAATTCTTACACCTTCCGACCAAATCAAATGGTTAGACTCGGAATTAAAACCTCAACAAATTAACGAATTGATTAAGCCTTTTCCCGAATCGGATATGACAGCTTATACAATTTCGAGAAGAGCAAATAATGCTAAAAACAACAGAAATGTACCTGAAATTTTGGAAAAAGTTGAATACCCGGGATTGGATTGGATTAGATGTTAATTAATAATTTCTTTTTGAAATATTTTCAATCTTTTTTAGCTCTCACTTCCACATAAAATATGAATAAACTAAATTGTTCTTTTATATTAGTAGCATGTTCAATTTTTTCCTGACTTTGACAGTTTTCGAGCCTTCATTTTGTAAAAAGCTGTATTAT
>JACDZH010000216.1 GCA_013426815.1 Paludibacter sp. | reverse complement strand
AAATTCATAAAATATTCTGTATCATCAACTTAGGGGTGCTGAGTAGTTACTATTACTTTTGTGGCGTTAATTTTTTGTAAAAAGTATAATATTATACGAAACACATTTTTTTGAAAACCATTATTTTCCAAATCCTATTTTATGTTTGTTTATAACTACACTACATCCCTGATAAGTTGCAATAGTATGGCTATTGTACAAGATGGAATATTAACCATTTCGCAAGGGGGGGGGTATAAACGACTATATACCAGCAACATACATTGTAAAGAGCCGCAAAGACAAGTTAAATCACGTTGTTTGCGGCTTTTTTGTGCGCTTAAACTACACTTCAAACACAAAATTAAACAAAACAAAATATGCAAAATTTAAAACATCTATCACTGCTGCTCTTGCTATTAGTAGCTTATGCTTTGCCGAGTAAGGCGCAAACAGTTGATTTTTCCTACGACCAAACGGGGAATCGCCTGTCACGAACCATTAAATTAGCTCATCAAGGCATAAAACGAGACCAACAAACCACCGACAGCGTGGTAGTAAAAGAAACCATTGGCGAGTGTACCATTAAAGTTTTTCCCAACCCAACCTGAGGCGCATTGGACATCGAAATACAAGTCTGTGAAACCAAGCAAGAACTTCGGCTGATAATATACAGTGGTTCAGGTGCATTACTTTACAACCAACAAACCACCGAAGGTCTCAAACCCATCGATATGACGCAATACCTTCAAGGTTGGTATATACTGCATGTCGTAACGGGAACCGAGAAACGGGAGTATAAATAGTGAAAGATTAGATTAACTGATAATTGACAATGAATAATTAACAGTTGATAATTTAAAATTATATGTAAAGAGGGAGCTATCCTAGTTTCCTCTTATTCGTGAAATTAGTGAAATTCTTAGTTAAAACAAAAAAATCGATTTCTGAATTGATAGTTTCAGTAATCCACCTAATTGTAATTAAAAATAACAAGATAAATAAATAATATAAAAAAAATGAAAAAAATAATCGCATTCGTTTGTATGGTATTTACATACACATTAGTTAACGCACAAGCTACCCTGGGTAGCAATACATTTACCGGAAATCAAATAATTAATGGTAATGTTTGTATTGGCACAACAGCCCCATCTAAGAAACTCGAAATTATTGACGGAGGAGGTAGGTTTACATTCTCGGCACCTTATTGTACGAAGGGTTACGAAGTAGCACAAACAATTAATAATAAAGGATATAAATTAACTATAGGTTCTGGTGACAAAGATTATAGTATAAAAATGGGAGGGTTTGATAGATTCGTAATTAACTCATCTGGATATGTGGGGATCGGTACCCCTACACCGCAAGCCAAACTCGATGTTAATGGAAATATTAAAAGTAATGACATTAATATAGGTAGTAGTATTATTTTAGGTACCGGTAAAAATCAATTTATTTTTCATAGACAAAGTTGGCTTCCTAACAATCCACCAAAGGTATTTATTGCTCCAAGAAATGTAAATAATACAAATTGGGACTTTAGTAAGCAAATTACAATTGATAACACAGGTTCGTTGATTGTAGAAAGTGGCAATGTGGGTATTGGAACAACTACACCAAAAGCAAAACTGGAAGTCATGGGGATAATCCGGTCTAGTGAACTAATTACAACCTCTTTAATTAGTCCGAATGATAACGGTAGCGGTGCAATTGATTTTACAAATAATGGTTTTGGCTACCAATACTCTGCTAAATTATTCACTTTTAGATCTCCTGATCTATCAGAAGCATACGGAATGACCAACGATTATGGACCAGGAACAAGTGGGCATTTAGCTATTGTGGCAAAGACAAGGGATGGCTCTGGAAATATCGGATTTTATGCAGGTTCTGATGCTATTGAGAGATTAAGAATTGCTTCAAATGGCTTTGTGGGTATTGGAACAACTGAACCAAAAGCAAAACTGGAGGTTGTTGGTACTTTTAGAGTATATCAACCTGCTAATCCTAACATTGAAATTGCTTCGGGTAATGGAAGATTACAATTGGGATCAGCAACTTGTGATGGCTGTTTTGCAACTGGTGCAAAAACTGGAGATGGTGTAATAAGAACTCTTGGGACAACTAATAACTTATTGTTATCAATGCCAAATGATAATAACGATGGAAAGTCTTATATTGGGATAGACGATGGTGCAAATGGAACTTGGTGTAAATTCTTCAATAACAAAATGCTAAGTATCGATGGCAATGTTGGTATAGGAACCTCAACCCCAAATGGAAATTTAGAAATTGCAAGTTCAACTGGTGGTGTGTTGACAATTAGCACAAATACCAGAAACGGGTCTAATGCTGCTCCATTACTGCCAACTATTGACTTTCTTGGTTTTGCAAATGGAAATAAAGCGCGTATTACAGCAACAGAAGAGACTGCGGAAACTTATAGTTCAAAATTTTCCATTTTAGTAAATGATGGAAAAAATAAAACAAGTTTAGTTGAAAGATTTACGATATCAAATAATGGTTGTGTCGGTATTGGTACAACAACTCCAGATGCCCTCCTTACCGTAAATGGGGTTATACATGCAAAAGAGGTGCGTGTTGACGTAACCGGACCACTTGCGGATTACGTTTTCCACCCATCCTACAACCTAATGCCACTAACCGAAGTAGAGCAATATGTAAAAACCAACAGCCACTTGCCCGAAATACCTTCGGCAGCCGAAGTAAGTAAAAATGGTATAAACATGGGCGAAATGCAGAATAAACTGCTACAGAAAATTGAAGAATTGACGCTGTATGTGATAGAGCAAAACAAAACCATAGTGGAGTTACAGAACAAAGTAAGTAAACTTGAAAAATAACAATTTAAAAGCTACTTAACTTCATCAATTAATACCTTTCAATTATGAATAATATGTATAAAATTAAGCATTACTATTTGCTAGTAACATTCCTTTCATTTATCTCGATAGGAGTTCTAGCTACCGACGTAATCAGTTACGCCTACGACTATGCAGGTAACCGAATATCAAGAAAAGTTGTAGTTTACAGTTCTACTCTTAGTCATTCAAAGCAACAGACCGAAGATCCAGCACCGGTAGAGGAACAACTGGGAGAGCAAAAAATTACGGTATATCCGAACCCCACCAAGGGAGTATTGGCAGTAGAAATTACCGGTGGAAACGACAAGCCAACAACGGCAGAAGGTGAAGAAATACGCATTCTACTGTTTAGTGCACAGGGAATTCAGTTGCAAAATTTGAAAACCAAAAAGGGTTTGACACCGGTAAATATGCTTACATATCCTACGGGATGGTATGTGTTAAGAGTGCAGGCAGGAGATAAAGTAACGGAATTTAAAATTGTGAAACAATAAATTAATTTTTTTTTTATAAAAGCCAATACACTTAAATAAGAATTGACTTATCTTGTAATTCAGCCATTTTAATGGAAAATAATTCACAAAGTATAAATGCTTAACAAGCCTTAATTCCCCCCTTGGGGGGATAAGGGGGCTTCAACACCATGAAAAAATTATACAAATACACACTAATAACCCTGCTGATATCCAGTACTTCAAGCTTTTTGTGGGCACAAGCTCCACAAACTAAATGGGTGCTGAACACAGACCAATCCGCCACCTCCAAAACCTATGTGGCGCGCGAATCTATCAAATTACAAAAAGGCGAAGGAACTAACTTTTCATTCAAGGCTGAAACAGGCAAAAGCTTTAGTGCTAAGATTGATCCGGGATTATTGTTTCCACCAACTACAAATACTTATGCTTTACCAAACGGAACAATTACTACTGATCCTTCTCGAGGTGGAGTAGTCGGAAGTATTCCAGGACAGTTTAGTGTAAGCCCAAGCGGTGGAGCCTCCTATTCAATTCCTATTGAATGCCCATCGGGCATTAATGGTATGCAACCTAATATTGCGCTGGTTTATAATAGTCAAGGTGGAATCGGAATTGCTGGTTGGGGATGGAACATTAGTGGAATGTCATCCATTAGTCGAACTGGAAGCAATCTCTATAATGATGGTAAAGTAGCATCGCCTCAATTAACAACGGAAGATAATTTAATGCTCGATGGGCAAAGGTTAATATTGGTTTCGGCATCTGGAACTAATCTTACCGATGGAGCTAAGTACCGTACCGAAATAGAAACCTATAGTGATATTAGCTATAAATCAATCAATGGTTATGTCTGCTTTGAAGTAAAAACCAAAGAAGGAGTTACGATGGAATTTGGTTCCTCTTCAGATTCGTATATTCATGCTCAGGGGAGTACAGTGGCTATAACGTGGTTATTGACTAAAGTAACTGACGCTAATGGAAATTACATGACCTATAGCTATGGTAATGATAGTGCTAACGAAGAATTTTGGTTGGATAAAATCAACTATACCTACAATGCAGCAGCCGGCATTACTAGTGGAGCAAATGAAATAGATTTCATCTACTCGACTGGTCGTTTCGATAGCCAGACAAGCTTTATTGCCGGAAATAAAATAAAACAAAGCCAGTTACTCCAATCTGTTGTAACTAAAACTAATTCAGTAGCTCAACGGACATACTCCTTTACCTACAGTATTGCGGATGGATTCTATAACAAACTAACCCAGATAGATGAAACAGGAAATGATGGAATTAAATACAATCCCACAGTTATTGACTGGAACAAATTGAATTCAACAACTACTCCTAGTTTTGATTACACTAAATATTCAAGCCAGTTGACTTTAGGAACAGTCATTAACTCAGCCATATTTGTCGATTTTAATAATGATGGTTACTCAGATCTAATGCGACCTGTTTTTGATCCTTTGACAGGTCAATATTATGGTTGGGAGATTTACAGATCCACTAATAATGGTCAAAACTTTACAATTAATCAAACAGAAAGCAACGTCAATTCAGATAAGTTTCCTTTCTCTGGACAATATCAACTACTGCCTGGAGACTTTAATGGCGATGGAATAAGCGACATCCTTGAAGTTCGTAGCAGTTCAAGTTACCAAACTACTACTAATAATATTGACATACTTCTCAACATTGATGGACAGTTAGATAGGCAAAATAAGACATTCAGTATTACTGGAGAAGGGAATTCCCAATTTAGTTTTGAATTAGGTGATTTCAATGCCGATGGGAATATAGATTTACTTGTGAAGAAAAATTGTGGTTCAACATGGACGATATATTTGTATCCAATTAATCTATAATAAGCGACTTATATAAATGCGGTTAATTTGCTCAAATCATCATTTGGT
>JACDZH010000005.1 GCA_013426815.1 Paludibacter sp. | reverse complement strand
TTGTTTGCAAAGATACAAATTATATGCGTAATTATATATGTCGTTTATTATAGTAATAAAAATTCGATTTCGTGTCCAGATTGTGAGAAAGCAGGATTGAAAAAAAGTGTCTTATATATAAAAAAAAATCTGAATAATTAACATTAAAATGTTTTGCTATCAAGATTATTGGTTATAAGCTACAAAGATAGTAAAACTTTAGATTTTGGAGAGAAAAACAATAAATTCTTTTGGACCATGGGCACCTAGAACTAACGTTTTTTCAATATCGGCTGTTCGGCTTGGACCTGTTATAGTTGAAATTGTAGAAGGTAAATCATCTCCGTACTTTTTCTGTATTGCTAAATATGCATCTTCGAGATATTCAACAAGTTGAGATACATGTGCTATTACAATGTGAATTGGAGGAAATACGATCATTTGTCTTCCGGAAGTTGAAGCCGACGAAACTAATACACTTCCGGTACGCGCCACCAGTAATTCACAGCCTGTAATACCAACCTGCATTTCTTCAAAATTAAATTCCGTATTCGAACAAGAAATATTGTGTATTTCAAGCTGTTTAATTATATAATTATCACGACAAAAGACGTATGGAAAGTTTTGTTGGAGAACGAATTTTTTAAGTTTTGCGTATAAATCTGTTTTGTTGTCACAAAGAACACATTGTCCACTAATGGTTTCTAATTCATTTTTAAAACACGTCAAAATATCAGGTAAAATTGGCTTGTAAATTGCATCTGTATCTAGTGTTGAAGTCATATCAAAAGTAAGCCGCCCTTTTTCGGCGGCTGCTATACTTTTCAATATATCCTGACGTGAGTTACTTGGCATCTTTTTTTGCCTTAACAACAGAAGTTTTTTTAGTCACATCAGAAGTTACGGGTATTTCAGGAGTTTCGGTTGTTTCAACAGTTGCTTCAGGTAATTCATCCAAATCACCATTTTGAGCCATTAATTCATCATTCCGTGATGTCCATGGACGTTTTCCAAATATTCTTTCTAAATCTTCGGCGAAAATTACTTCCTTTTCGATTAATAATTCGGCTAGTCTATTATGACCATCTGCATTCTCTTTCAATATTTTTTTTGCATGATCATATTCAATAGCTACAATTTTCTTGGCTTCCGAATCAATCAGCTCAGCCGTTTTTTCGCTATATGGCTTTGTAAAACCATAATCGGAGTTTCCCGAAGAATCGTAATAACTCATATTGGCAAGTTTTTCGCTCATTCCAAAATATGCTACCATTGCATAGGCTCGCTTTGTAACACGTTCTAAATCGTTGATGGCACCTGTCGACATTTGATGTAAAAATACTTCTTCGGCTGCACGCCCACCTAAAGTGGAGCACATTTCGTCTAACATATGTTCTCGATTAGTTAATTGCCGTTCTTCGGGCAGGTACCATGCTGCACCTAAGGCTTCACCACGAGGTACAATTGTCACTTTTACAAGTGGATTTGCATGTTCTAACATCCAACTGATAGTAGCATGTCCGGCTTCGTGATAAGCAATAGATTTTTTTTCGGCAATTGTAGTGATTTTTGTTTTTTTCTCTAAACCACCAACAATACGATCTACGGCATCCAAAAAGTCTTGTTTATCAACAAATGATTTATTTTTACGAGCTGCAATCAAGGCAGCTTCATTACAAACATTGGCAATATCGGCACCGGAGAAACCGGGAGTTTGACGCGCCAGGAAATTAACATCAACTGTTTCGTTGATTTTAATAGGGCGAAGGTGAACATTGAAAATTTGCTTGCGTTCATGAACGTCCGGTAAATCGACATGAATCTGACGATCAAACCTTCCTGCACGAAGTAATGCTTTATCTAATATATCGGCTCGGTTGGTGGCAGCTAAAATAATTACACCACTGTTGGTACCAAAGCCATCCATTTCGGTTAATAATTGGTTCAGGGTATTTTCACGTTCATCATTACTTCCCATGTTTGCATTTTTACCACGTGCACGTCCCACAGCATCTATTTCATCGATAAAAATGATACAAGGTGCTTTTTCTTTGGCTTGGCGAAACAAATCACGTACACGCGAAGCACCAACTCCAACAAACATTTCGACAAAATCTGAACCAGACATAGAGAAAAATGGCACATCAGCCTCACCTGCAACTGCTTTTGCCAATAATGTCTTACCAGTACCAGGAGGTCCAACCAGCAAGGCACCTTTAGGAATTTTACCACCTAATTCGGTATATTTTGAAGGATTTTTAAGAAAAGCCACTATTTCTTCAATTTCTTGTTTTGCTTCGGCTAAACCGGCCACATCTTTAAAGGTAATCTTATTTGCTGTGTCTCCTTTATCAAACAATTGGGCTTTTGATTTTCCAACATTGAAAATACCCCCTCCGCCTGTACCACCCCCCATTCCTGACATTCGGCGGTTCATAAATACTAAAAACAAAATTAGCAATAAGAACGGCAAAACACTAAAAAGAAAAACATCCATGTAATTCCTACCCTCTTTATATTCCACACTACCTTTGAACCCAAACTTATCTTCCGCCGACAAAATAAATCTCGAAAATTCTTCGGAAGGAACACTGACAGTGATCATTCTATCTTTAGCATACATTTTATATTTAGCACCATATACATTTTTTAGCACCAGCGAATCTTTTCTAACCAATGAATCCTGCAACAACTTAGCGTTGGTTAACAATAACTTATAATTGCCACCAAAAATTTTCCTTAAGATTAGAGAATCATTCTGTACTGAAGTATAATTGATTAATTTTGCTTCTAGTAAACTCTTCGAAGTATAAACATCCACCTTTTCTATCATACCAAGTTTGACGTAATCTTTGAAAGTAGTGAAGGGCACTTCCTTTGTTTGTACATTCTCGTTAAAAAAATAGGAACCCAGAAGTACTAAAATAATAATTCCATATATCCATGAAACATTAAATTTTGGTATCTTACCGGTAGGTTTGATTGTTTTTTGGTTTGGTTTTTTATTTTCCATTATTTTATTCGTAATTATTATCTTTTTAATGTTTGAAATCACAATGCAAAAGACAAATAGTCATTTGAAATTTTACTACTTATCTTATTCTCAAAGAACATCTGCCAATTTTGTCAATTCGGCATCTGCCCACAAATGTTCTAAGTTATAAAATGCTCTATATGGACGCTGAAATACATGTACGATTATTTGCCCATAATCCATAGCTATCCATTCTTTGTTTTCGAAACCATCATTAGCATAGGGTTTTACTTTAATTTGCTCGCTAACCCAATCTTTAATCGATAAGGCTATGGCATTTACATGTATATTTGAATCTCCTTCACAGATTACAAAATAGCTACAAGGTGCATCTTTCAATTTATTTAAGTTAACTATTACAATTCTTTTTCCTTTACGTTCCTGTATTCCTTCAACAATCTTTTCTACAATTTGTTCGTTTTCCTTCATTTTAGAGACCAAATTATTTAAATTTAAATTTATTGCAAAGATACTGTTAAAAGCCCGAAAATGAAAATATTGTTATTCAGAAAGAATGATAATGTACATTAAAACTCTTAAATATCAAAATTGTGATAAACATATTGATAATGGCAATAATAATGTTGTAAAAATACTATAGTAGGCTATTTACATAAAAAATCCGATGCATGAGTTGCACCGGATTTCAATATAAAATCTTAAATTATTTATTTGATAATATCGGTAAAAGCCGGATCAGTTGCAAATTTTGAGAATTCTATATCCTTTGTAGCTTTTTGTGCAAACGAACGATCTTGTTTCACGGCATCTTTCATGTTACTGTAAACAGCTTCGCGGTCGTTTGTTCGAGCTCCAACTACAGCACCCAAATATGAAGACATTCCATCAGGTTTTGCAACAGTAGATAATGTTTTACGGGCTCCACTATAATCAGCATTCAAAATTTGTAGCAAGGCTGCATTGTTTGAAGAAGTTGCACCAAAATATGTTTTTGCTTTATTATAGTCCCCTTTTATTACATAAATTGTACCTAAACCATGACCAACATTTCCTGTAGTTCCAGCTGCCTTTCCAAATGACAATTCAGCTTGCGATAAATCACCTTTTGCTAATGAAGTGATAGCTGAATTGAAATTTATATCGGCAGATTTAGGTTCAATTTCGAGTGCTTTGGCAAAATAGCGTGAGGCATCATCCAAATTTCCTTGTTGGTATTTTACCATACCAAGGTTATTGTATCCTCTAACATCAGCTGGATAGAGTTGAGTCACTTTTTGGTAAATAGCTGCCTTTTCATTCAAATCTTTGGTCAATGTTCCTGCAAAAAGCAATTCTTCTACTGAAAGTTTAATAGTATCTTGTTTGGCTGCTTCTAACAATTCTGTATCTGATTTTCCAATTATATCAATGGTTAACTTCAGACGTGAACGACGCAATTGAGGTAGTATTTCTTCGGCTATACTTTTAAATGCAACCGAAAGATTTTTAATTTCACGCTCGCGTTGTTCTGGATCGGTGTACATTGATAAAACACGTATTATAACCTGTTTGTCTTGTATATTTGATTTTTCCATCAAAGCTTGAAAACCTTCCCAGTCCTCGGCAGTGAATTTTGCATCCATTGTGACACTTGTTTTGAGTTTCTTCAACTCCTTATTTAAGAAATCTGTAGTTACTTTTTCGCGTTTTTCAGCCAAATTTGTATTAAGTTCTATACCACCATCGGGTGATGCATATCCAGAAATCTCAAAATTTGCAACTTTTTGGTTTTGCGAATCAGTAATTTCTTTAATTTTATTGGTCAATGATACAACGTCAGCAGATTTTGCTTCTGTTTTACGTAATTCAGATTTCTGAATTAAAAATAAAATATCCGCTTCCTGCATTTCTTGAATAACACGTTGAAATTTATCATTTATTATAATGGGAGACATTTCTTTTGGATTGATCGAAACCAACTGAGAGGTAGCAATAACACCATCAGCCACCTTCACACTTGGAAGTGCATAGGTTTTATTTTTAGTTACAACATTAAAATCAAGGTATAATTCCGAAACTGCCATTTCTGGAACATAATTAAAGGAAGTCTTAATCGTATAAGTACCACCTGCCTGAAATGAAATCGACTGATCATTTCCAATTACTTTTTCTCCCTGAAAATTAACTGCTGTTCCTTTCACTTCCTGACCAGCAAATTTTAATACCGGAGTTACTGTTACACTTGCTTTTTTGTCGAAATACTTAACCGGAAAAGTTCCAGTAATGGTGGCTTCAACCTTACCAGCCTTTACCTCAAGTGGATTAGGATTACATTTAAATAAGCTTGGATCTAAAGCTGTTAAATCTTTAATACAAGAGCTGAAAACTAATGCAAGCACCATCGAAATCGCGAAAAAAATTTGCTTTCTCATAAATTTGTGTTTTGTTATAAATGATTAAATTTCAATTTTTATACATTTCGGCTACAAATGTACAATCTTTCATTGAATTTTTCCTTACTTTGCAAATAATTTCTTCATTTTTTCTCAAAAAATATTAAGAAAAAGATATTTTAATTTTGATTTTAACCCACTACAATCTTATTATTCATCTTTGAACAATTTTCATGCATCAATTTTTACAAAAGCTAAATCGGTTCTGCATATTTTCTGGTTATTTATCAATAGGGCGAATATTAAATTTTAATAGTATAATTCTATCCTATATATTTTCATTTGCCAAATTACAAAAATCAAAAAATCACTTACCTTATTTTATATCAATAGAACCGGCTAATTATTGTAACCTACATTGCCCAGAATGTACGGTTGGAAATAAACAATTTTCAACATTCGAAAAAACTGAATTAGATATGTCTTTGTATGTCAGTTTGATTGATGAATTGAAATCGAAATTGTTACATGTTATCTTTTATTTTCAGGGTGAACCGTTTCTTCATAATGATTTAAATAAAATGATACATTATGCTCATTTAGCCCGACTTTATACAACAACATCGACAAATGGACAAATGTTAACTGATAAAACAGCAAAGGAAATTGTACTTTCGGGTCTTGATAAGCTCATAATATCGGTAGATGGAAGCACTCAGGATGTTTATGAAACTTACAGAAAAGGTGGAAAATTATCAAAAACAATAGAAGGAATTGAACGAATTGTGGCATTGAAAAAAACACTGAAATCGGTTACACCAATGATAGTTATTCAGTTTTTGGTACTCAAAACCAACGAACACCAGATGAAGGAAATGAAACTATTAGCAAAAAAGCTGAATGTTGACCGATTAACATTCAAGACTGCACAACTTTCTGACTTTAAGAATGGAAACGATTTATTACCAACTAAGATTAAATACACACGATATAAAATTGGAAAGGATGGAAAATACCGAATAAAAGGCAGTCAACCAAATCATTGCTGGCGGCTCTGGAGTGGAGCTGTTGTTAATACAAAAGGTGAGATTTTACCCTGTTGTTTTGATAAAAATTCTGAATATTCATTTGGAAGTATTCAAAACATCTCATTCTTAAATAATTGGCATAACAAAAAAGCTTCCGATTTCAGAGGAAAAATCCTGCAAAACCGAAAGCAATTTGAAATGTGTAAAAATTGTACGGAATAGTTGACAGTTGTCAGATTTTTGTTTTGTATTTGATAATAATTAGGAGTTTGACAACCATCAATTTTATCATTTCCGACTTTTTGCCCAATCCATAACATTCGCTGGTGAACGTTTGAAAAACAATTCATTAGCCATAAATTCCATATATGGCTTAGTGTGTTTAAAATAAGCATAATATCCTTGGCATAAATAATTTAAACCAAATTCGCCTGTAGAAGTTGAAATAATTCTATTTTTTGGACATTCGCCATTACACATTTTCAAAAAAGCACATTGTCGGCATTGTGTAGGTAATAAATCGCGTTTGTCTGCTCCAAAGCGCAACTGTTTCTGCGAGAAAACCATCTCGTAAATAGTGTGTGTTTTAATATTTCCGATTTTATATTCGGGGAAAACATAATGGTCACAGGCATAAACATCGCCATTAAATTCCATGACAGTAGCATGTCCGCAAGTTTCTCCAAATATGCAAACACCGGGCATTTGACCTACTGAGCCTGCTAGTGTGGAATCGAAAAGTTGGATAAAATATTTACCTACATCATTCTTTATCCATTCGTCGAAAATGCTGATATAAAACTGTCCAAATTTCTCAGCATCAACAGTCCATGGAGCTAAAATTGCATCTTCCCGTCCTTGGGGAGGTAGCAAATTCAAACCATCGGGGCGAGTTGAGGACATTTGCTCAACAATAGGCGAAAACTGCATATATTTGCTACCAATTTCCTTAAAAAAATTATAAATTTCAACTGGAAAATCAACATTATAATTATTAATAACTGAAAGCGTATTAAACTCAACTTCATGTTTTTTAAGCAATTCAATCCCCTGCATAACTTGCCGAAAAGTTCCTTTTCCTCCTTTATTTTTGCGATAAATATCGTGGCAATGCTCGGGACCATCAATTGATATTCCAATTAAATAGTTATTATCTTTAAAAAACTTACACCATTCGTCGTTAAGTAAAATTCCATTGGTTTGCAATGAGTTATCAATTTTTCTACCGCGTCCGTATTTTCGCTGGTAGGTCAAAACTTTGCGGTAAAAAGATATGTCGCGCAGCAATGTTTCACCACCGTGCCATGTAAACAAAACCTCGGGAACGGGTTGCGCCTGAATATAACTTTCGATATATTTTTCGAGTGTTTCATTGCTCATTTGAAGACTTTTACGATTTTCGTAAAGTTTTTCCTTTTCTAAATAATAACAATATGAACAATTCAAATTACAACTTGAACCTATAGGTTTTGCCATCACATAGGTTGGCATCGACAGTGGATTGAAAGCAATGGTTTTTTTCATAGAAAGTTGTCAGAGAATTTGTTAACTATCTTTTAAATAAAGCTACCCAGTCGTCTTCTTTAAAACCAACCAAAATTGTATCACCTGCTAGTAAAATTGGGCGTTTTACCATTAATCCGTTCGAAGCAAGAATATCGATTAATTCGTCTTCGGATAATGCCTTTACTTTATCTTTCATGTTTTGCTCTTTGTAAAGCAAACCACTGGTATTAAAAAACTTAATTGCTGGAAGTCCGCTTCTCTTCATCCAAAGTTTCAATTCTTCTTTTTTTGGATTTTCTTCTTTTATTGTACGAAACGAATGTTGAATATCATTGGCTTTGAGCCATTTTTCGGCTTTTTGACAAGTACCACATTTTGGGTAGCAAAGAATAATTGGTTTCATAAGGATTGATTCTAAGTTTAATAGATAAATGCCCAAAAAAGGATTTTCTACTTAAAAAACGCTTTAAAAATATCATTCCCATTGACATATACTAATAATGCCATTAGAATGAAAAAACCTGTCGTTTGTGCATATTCCATGAATTTATCGTTTGGTTTTTTTCCGGTAATCATTTCGTAAATCAAGTAAAGCACATAACCGCCATCCAATGCGGGTATTGGCAGAAAATTCATAAATGCCAGAATTACAGAAAGTAAAGCAGTCATAGACCAAAATACTTGCCAGTCCCATGATTTTGGGAACATTTTTCCTATTGCTCCAAAGCCACCCAATTGTTTGGAACCTTCTTTTGTAAAAATGAGTTTTAATTGTTTAACATAACTTGTTAGGGTTTCCCAACCCAAATTAATACCTGCTGGTATAGCTGCAAAAAAACCATATTCAATCTTTTTTGTTTCCAAAAAATCGGAATATGGACTTGGAATTATGCCTAATTTGCCATTTTCGTCAACCTTAATTTTGGAGTTTACAATCTGACCTTTTCTTACATAATTAATTTCAATTTGTTGAGTGCGCAATGCATTTAATTCTGTTGCAATATCCTGTAAAATAAACAATTGTTTACCATTAATACCTACAATGCTATCTCCTGGTTGCAAATCTGCTTTTTCAGCCGGCATTCCGGCAGCAACATCTCTAATTACATATGGTTGACGAATGGCAATTAAATCTGTTTCGCCTGCAGCCAATATTTTTTGAGCAAAATCCTTTGGTAAAACAATATCAACGGGCATGTTAGCTCTTGAAACAGTCACTTTTTGTTTTCCATCGATAAGTATCATTTCAATCACATCTGAGCGTTGTTCAACAGCTAGACCATCAATTTTTACAATATTATCACCATTTTTAAAACCACTTTCTTGCATGGTTTTCGAGAATTGAAGTCCATATTTTGCATTTTCGAGTGGTAAGTATTCTTCGCCCCAAGTGTACAAAACTGCCGAATAAATGACCATGGCAAGAATAAAATTCACCAATACACCTCCAATAATAATAGGTAAACGTTGCCACACCGATCGCGAACGATATTCCCAATGTTGTGGTTCTTCGTCCATTTGAGCTAAGTCCATCGATTCGTCAACCATGCCTGCAATTTTGCAATAACCTCCGAGTGGCAACCAACCAATTCCCCATTCGGTATTATCGGGATATTTACGCCAATCGCCTTCGGGTAATTCCGAAACTGGGATTGGTTCCAATATAGGCTTCTTTTTGGCATCAACCATTACATCGCCATCGGCATCTAATTTTGGCCGTTCGTTAGCTGGAACGTTGGGCGCAAAAAGTTTAACTTCCCATTTCCCATTTATCTTTTTTGCCCTAATGAATGAAAATTTGGGGTTGAAAAACATGTAAAATTTATCAACACGAACTTTAAACAACCGTGCAAAAGCAAAGTGACCAAACTCGTGTAAAACGACTAAAATTGAAAGGCTTAGAATGAGTTGTAATGCTCTGATAAGAAATGTCTCCATAAGGAATTTTTATATTTGTTGTTTTGGGTAATTAATTATTTTGGATAAAATTATTTGTTATAATTCTGGTAAATTTATCAGTATTTACATAGTCATCATAAGTTGGCTTGGCAATATATTCTGCTTTAGCCATAGCATCTTCGATTATATCACTCATTTGGAGAAAACCAATTTGGTCCTTTAAAAAGGCAGCAACCACTATTTCGTTTGCCGCATTGAGAATACAAGGCATATTTCCACCTCGTTCCATAGCATAATAAGCATAGCTAAGATTTCGGAAACGCTCTAAATCGGGTCTTTCGAAAGTAAATTGCGAACAAAGATTAAAATCGAATCTTGGAAAATTAGTTTTCAATCGATCGGGATATGTAAAAGCATATTGAATGGGCAATTTCATATCCGGCATACCCAATTGCGCTTTTATTGATCCATCTGCAAATTGTACCATCGAGTGAATTATGGATTGAGGATGAACCACCACCTGAATTTGGTCTGCAGTAACTCCAAAAAGCCATTTTGCTTCAATAATTTCAAAACCTTTGTTCATCAAACTAGCAGAATCGATGGTAATTTTGTCACCCATTTCCCAGTTTGGATGTTTCAAAGCTTGAGTACTTGTAACCGTTTCCAATTCGTGCATCGATTTGGCTCGAAACGGACCACCCGAAGCTGTGAGTATCAACTTTTCAATCGAATTATTTCCTTCACCTGCCAAACATTGAAATATGGCTGAATGTTCAGAATCGACCGGTAGAATAGATGCTTTATTTTCTAAAGTCAATGAACAAATCAGTTCACCCGCTACTACCAATGTTTCTTTGTTGGCTAATGCAATTTTTTTTCCGGCTTTGATGGCATTTATTGTCGGCTTCAAACCCGAATAACCAACCATAGCTGTCAGAACAATATCAATTTGTTGCATTTCTGCTACCTGAGCTATAGAATCATCTCCGGCAAAAACTTTAATTGGCAAATCACTCAAAGCTTCCTTTAGTTTAGTATAATGCAATTCATTGCCAATAGTCACCATTTCTGGATTAAATTTTCGCGCTTGTTGAATCAACAAATCGACATTATTGTTTGCAGTAATTGCATATACTTCAAATAATGAATTATTTGCAGATATTACTTCCAATGCCTGAGTTCCGATAGAACCGGTAGAACCTAAAATTGCTATTTGTTTCTTTGGTGCAGTTTCCATGTGTGTGATTTATTCAACTTCTTTGATAATTCTCAGGAATTACCTTTTCAAAATAATGTTTACTGGTTTCCTAGTATACTTGTTTCCTTTCAGACAGTTAGAATATTATTACGTCTTCCGGATTAATGGCTTTTCCCTGTTCCCACAACTCAAAATAAAACTGTGCGCCAGCTTTTTTCCCTGATGCATTTCCTGTAATAGCAATACTTTCACCGGCTTTTATTGTATCGCCCACTTTTTTTAGCAAACGGGTATTGTTTTTATAAATTGAAAGATAATTATTTTTGTGCTGCACTTGAATAACCCAACCGAAATCGAAGGTAAAAGCAGCATATACTATAGTTCCGCTAAGAACACTCACCACACTTTCGTTGGGGGAAGTAATCACATAAATTCCAAATTGCTCTTCAGCCAAATCGAAAGATGAAGAAATAACTCCCCGTGTAGGTTGAAAGAAAACAAACATATTTTCGTTCGGTTTACTATCAATACTTCCCAAATTATATTTTTCTTCTTCCTCAAACTTTGTAACAAATTTTTTTTCTGCTTTTGTCTTTTCTATAAAAACCCGCGCTTTTTCTTTCAAATCTACAGAATCTAACGACTCGATGGAATCAGGTTTAATGTTACCATTGATAATTTCTTTCAAAATTCCAACATAACCTGCCTGTAATTCAATTTGTTGTACCAACGAGTCGGCTCGCATTGATTCCAGAATGATTTTACTCCTATTACCTGCATCGCCATATCCGGGCAAATAATGTGCAATAGGTGTATTAAATATCAGTATTGTAAGTATTATAAAAGTAAGGAAAATAAAGGTTGAACCAAACATAAAAACACTAAAGCGTGACAAACGAACATGCCACGACTCCTCTAGTGTGTTTTCATTCATAATGGAAACTCGATATTTGAATCGCATCTTTTGAACAAAAGGTGAAAATTTATTCGTTTTCTTTTTCATTTTATCAACTTACTTTCTGTCAATTGTCCCGAAAAGTGTACAAAAGTAGCGAAATTCAAAATACAAACAAAATACGATTTTCTTCCTAAATAAGAAAAAAGTCCTTTTGACTCTGTCGGGTTTTGTATTACCGTACAATATTGTAGAATTTTATTACTTTTGCATGTAAAAAGAACATAAAATAACGAACAAATGACCCGAATCGGAATTCTTTCTGACACACATGGAATGTTGGATACCCGCATTCTGGAGCACTTTTCTAATTGCGATGAAGTGTGGCATTGCGGCGATTGGGGTTCGATTGAAGTTGTCAACAGATTGCGTGCTTTCAAGCCATTGCGTGGTGTTTGGGGCAATATAGATGGCTATGAAATTCGTTCACTTTTTCTACAGCACAACCGGTTTATGTGCGAAGGTGTAAAAGTATGGCTCACACATATTGGCGGTTATCCCGGAAACTATGATAAAATGGTACGCCCAGGCATTTTTCAACAAACGCCAAAACTCTTTGTCTGTGGTCATTCTCACATACTTAAAGTACAGAATGATAAAACATTAGAACTACTACATATCAATCCGGGTGCAGCAGGAAAATATGGATTTCACAAAATTCAAACTTTAATTCGCTTAGAAATTGATGGTGAAAAAATTCAGAATCTGGAAGTGATTGAACTGAAAACTAAAGAAATTGAAAAATGAATGTAAAAAATACAAATCCGAACAAAAAACATTCTATAAAATGCAACAAAGTAATTAACACAATATAGTATTCCATTTAATCGAAGATTTGCACACTTACTTACCTCGCTCCATTCATCAGCTTTTGCAACCATTTCGACAGTGCAAAAAGGATTACGGCTGCGACTCCGGCAATGATAACAAACAGCATAAAGAAATCGTATAAACTGACAATCTGCAAACCAAAAATGAATTTCGGTTTGCCCGCTTCGGGATATAATCCGCTTAGCATTCCGGCAAATTTATTGGCAGTTGCCACCGACATGTACCAAATGCCCATTAACAAGGATGCAAAACGTAAAGGTGCCAGTTTATTAACCATCGACAATCCTATTGGAGAACAACATAAGTTCGCCCATTGTATGAATAAAATACAAGCCGGTAAGCCAGAGTATACTCACTTTTATTCCGGGTTCTACACCTTTTACACCCAAAGCTATGACCAGATAACCCAAAGCCAAAAAGAACAAACCCATAGATTGTTTTATTGGAGAAGTCGGATCCATATTCCTTTTACCCAATTGAATCCATAAATTGGAAAAAACCAATCCCATCAAAACAATAAAAACTGGATTGAAAGATTGAAAGAAACTTGCAGGCATTGTCCAGCCAAAAATATCACGATTTGTTTGTTCATAAGCAAAATAAGTTAAGGATGCTCCGGCTTGTTCAAAAGCTCACCAAAAGAAAATTACAAAGAATGCGATAATATAAATCACCCAAATTCGTTCACGTTCCATCTTGGTAAGTGACCCATCGGAAATAACATAGGCAGGAATAACGATGCAAATTGCAAAAATTGCCGATCCAATAATATCAAAATGCAACGCAAACCGAAAGACACAAACAAAATCAGTCCGCCCGCCGACCAGGCTAAGAATTCAAACATATTTTGTTTTGAAGACTTTTTAGTAACAACATCTTTATCCGCTTTATGAATGTCCATTTTTCCGGCAGCTTCAATACCTAATTGCCACCTTTGGGTCCAATTAGAAACTTGTTTTTCCATCCGACAAATAAAATTAAACTGAACATCATACCAATGGCAGCCACCAGAAAACCATATTTAAAATCGGCTGGATTACTGGTATCACCAAAGAAACCACAAAGTAACGGAGCAATAAATGCTCCAACATTTACTCCCATATAAAAAATAATATATGCCGAATCGAGTCTTTTGTCACCTTTTTCATATAAACTGCCAACAATGGTGGTAATATTGGGTTTAAAAAATCCATTACCAAATATGAGCGAAGCCAATCCGGTATACATCAACCATCGGGAAATTTCGCCGTTTTGATAATACAAAGCACTGGTAAACATAAACAATTGACCAAAAATCATTAAAATTGCACCCCAAAGAATGGATCGTCGCATACCCAAATACCGATCAGCTACATAGCCTCCAATCAGCGGTGTCAAATATACCAATCCGGTATAATTTCCGTAAATGGTGGACGCTAATTCTTTGTCCATTAACAATGCATTGATGAGGTAAAGGGTAAAAATGGCACGCATTCCATAGTAACTGAAACGCTCGGACATTGCTGTTGCAAAAACAAAGTATAGTCCTTTGGGATGTTTTTGTTTCGGTTCGCTTGTTGACATACTTATATAATTACATTTTGTTGGTTTACAATATCTAATCTTAAAATAAATCAGACTGTTCATAAACGAACAGTCTGATTTATTTTATTCAATATAAGATGATTGGGATTTAAACGTATTAATTTTTTAAGTTAAAATTTCAATCCTATAATTTCTCAATATGCGTGATCGTCATTTTTTATATCGTTAATATCAGTTCTTTTCTTCTCCATCGAACGCCAGGCAATAATAATATAAACAAGCACTACTGGAATTAACAATGATACAAGAGACATTGCTTTTAAAGTAAACAGACTGGAAGAAGCGTTGAAAATACTGAGTGAACTTTGCAAATTAGGACTTGCAGGGTAAAAAGCAGTATTGTTGTATCCAACCAATAAGAACAGACAACAGACAGTCAAAACTGTTCCAATACCCGAATACCAAATCCCGTTTTTAAAATTAATGGATATAAAACTTCTGCCAATTCCATATAAAACTGCCACAACACCTATTAATAATAATCCAAGAACAACTGGCATTTCAATTAAATTGGTGAAATACTTGAATTTTTCCATCGAAACAATTCCTGTTGCTGAATCAATAGCAAATCCTTCGGATAATAAAGTCCAGATTACAAAAACTAAGAAAAACACGACAAAAGGAAGGGCATTGATCCACAAATTCTTGCGAAAACGAGCTTCCATTGCCTGATTTTTAACCCTATTGATGAAAAATAATAGAGCTTGAGTACGTGCTAAAAAGAAAACTGCAAAACCTAATGAAAGATTTCGTAAATTGAGTAATGCTTCCAATCCATTCCAAGAATTTTGCCATTGGCTAATTACAGGGGCAAGTTGGTTGGTAATATTGCCTTTATTAATCAAAAAGTCTGAACCAGTGAAAAATGTAGCAATAGCAACACCTATTAAAAAAGTACTTAATAAACCTGTGATAAACAGAAAAGCACGATAGGTACCCTGACCAAATACATTTCCCTGTTTTGATTGGAATTCGTACGAAACAGCTTGAAGTGTAAAACAAAACAGAATAGCCATCCATACCCAATAAGCTCCACCAAAACTGGTTGAATAAAATAAAGGAAATGATGCGAAAAATGCGCCACCAAAAGTTACCAATGTTGTGAAAGTGAACTCCCATTTACGACCAAGTACGTTTATCAATAACCGTCGTTCATCTTCGGTTTTCGACAATGTAAATAACATTGTTTGACCGCCTTGAATAAAAAGCAAAAAAGCCAAAATACCACCCAGCAGTGAAATCAGAAACCACCAGTAATGTTGAAGAAATGAATATGTAATCATAATTATATTTATTAAGAAGTGATTGAAGTAATTTAATTATACAATTAATAACAATAAACAATTGAATACCAGGCAGGTAATAACTAAGTCTAAACAACTTTGTCAGGTCCCTTTTTTATTTGTTTCAACATGATTCGCACTTCGGCTAGTAACAAAACAGAAAACAAAACTAAAAACAAGAAAAATGTGATTTTAACTGAATTGGTTGAAATGCTGGATATAGCTGCCTGTAATGGCAACACATCCTGTATAGCCCAGGGTTGACGACCAACTTCGGCAACAGCCCAACCCAATTCACCAGCTACATATCCCATAGGTATAGTCCATAAACAGATCCATTGCAGCCACTTGGCTTGTTCAATTTTTTTGCGATAACTAAAGAAAAACACAAGACCAAATAAAGCTATAAAATAAAGTCCTAACAAAACCATGATATGAAATGAGTAGAAAACAGTTGGAACGTGCGGTATCAATTCTTCGGGTTTGTCTAAATATCCGTAACCAAATTGAGCATAATTTTCTTTGAGTTGAGCTTTGTGCAATGCTGCGTCAACAGTATCTTTAGCGTTAACAGCTTTTTGATAGTTTGCTAACGATTGTATAGCTGCTTTTCCACGCGCTTGTTTTTCCTCAAATGACAAAGCCACACCATTATGAGTTTGATAGCCACCATCGATTATATTTTTAATGCCAGGAACAAATGCATTTGGGTCTTTGTATGCAAGCAACGAAAGCATTTTTGGGATTTCAACTTTAAATGCATATGGATTAATGCTGTCATTGTACGATTTCTTGTGGCTATTGAGAATACCAAAAGCAATTAAACCAGCACCAGTTTTTCCTTCGTAAAGTCCTTCCATAGCCGCCAGTTTCATAGGTTGACGTTGTGCCACATGGTAAGAAGAACCATCGCCTGTAAATGCCAAAAGTAAAGCCGAAAAAATACCGAAAACTGAAGCCACCATGATACTTTTTAGAGCAAAGTCAACTTCTCGTTTTTTTAATAAATACCAAGAACTCACTCCCATTACGAACAAACCACTTAAAACCCAAGCCGACAAAACAGTATGAAAAAACTTGTTCAATGCTACCGGCGAAAGTAATATGCTCCAAAAATCAATCATTTCGTTTCGAACTGAATCCGGATTAAATTCCATTCCCACAGGATATTGCATCCAGGCATTGGCAACTAAAATCCACAAGGCAGAAATTGTTGCACCCAATACTGTTAACCAAGTTGATGCTAAATGAAACTTCTTGCTCACTTTTTTCCAACCAAAAAACATAATGGAAATAAAGGTAGCTTCCATAAAAAAGGCTACAATTGCTTCAATTGCAAGCGGAGCACCAAAAATATCACCAACAAACCAACTGTAATTGGACCAATTGGTTCCAAATTCAAACTCTAGAATTATACCTGTAGCTACTCCAATAGCAAAGTTAACACCAAAAAGTGTCATCCAAAATTTGGCAGCTTTTTTCCATTCTTCTTTACCAGTTTTTACATACAAACTTTCCATTATCGACATAATTACGCCTAAACCCAAAGTAAGCGGCACAAAAAGCCAATGGTACATGGCTGTCATGGCAAACTGTGCCCGTGACCAATCCACTAACGATACATCCATTAATTCCATAATCTTTAAAGTGTTTTAATTTATAAAGTATTAAATTTCAATTTGATTTATTTATTAACTCTTGCCGAACATGATTTGATTTGCTTTGATCATTGTTGAAATTAGTATTCAGATAATTCGGAAAAAAGAAAATTCTCAATACAATAAACATAATAAATAACTTGATGAACACAATAATCCAAAGTGTTTTTCCAACTGTCATTTTGGTAAAACCATCGTAGTAGAATGAATATAACTTTTGAAATAATTTGGGAATATGCATTTTTTTCGTTATAAAAAGGTAAAATTAAACAACTGCAAATGTAGTAAATTATTTGAAACATTTACAAATGTGAACTTGTTTAATTGAACATTTATTTTAAAAACATACAAAATGTGTATTCAAAATATTTTAGAAATAATTAAAAAAGTTAAAAAAAACGTCAAAAGAAAAATTCTTCCGACGTTTTGTTGCATTCATTGTTGAGATCTTAAATCTCAGCGGTATAGTTATTCAAAATTTTCAATTCAGGTTCGAAATCGAAAGACATTACGAATAATCTAGTTTCCAATTTCCGATAAAAATTTAATTCTTACTAATCTGACTTCAGTTTCACTAAAATCGTCTTCGCCCAATTCCTGTAATGCAGGTTCAATTTTATCCGTTTCAGCTGTGTTGAAATATTCAAAAATCTCTTCAATATGATCCGTATCCATTATTTCGCTTAGAAAGTAATCTATGTTAATTTTGGTTCCGGAATATACAATTGCTTCAATCTCGTCAAGTAATTCACAAATATCCAGTCCTTTTGATAAGGCAATATCATCTAATGCAATTTTACGATCGATGGCTTGAATAATTGATACTTTGAGTTTAGATTTATTGGCTACCGTTCGAACTCGCAAATCCTCGGGTCGAATTATTTCGTTTTCCTTAACATGCTCTTTAATAACTTTCAAAAATTCTTCACCATATCTTTTGGCTTTACCAGCACCCACGCCAGGAATATTTTGGAGTTCTTCCATTGTTATCGGGTAACTTGTTGCCATAGCTTCCAACGAAGGATCTTGAAATATAACAAAAGGAGGAACTTCAAGTCTTTTAGACAATTTTTTTCGCAAATCTTTTAAAATTGAAAAGAGTACATCATCGGCAGCACAAGTTCCACCACCACTTTTTACACTCGAATCCTCTTCTTCATCTTCATATTCTTTATCTTTAATAATTGGGAAAGGGTGAGGTTTTTTCAAATAAGCCTTACCTTTTAGTGTAAGTCGTAATACACCGTAAGTTTCAATATCCTTTGATAAAAAACCGGCAATCATTGCTTGCCTGAGTACAGCATGAATCATTCTATCATCTTCGTCGGAAGCAGAGCCAAAATTTTCTATCGTATCGTGTTGATACGATTTCACATCCGAAGTTTCATTTCCCTTTAAAATATCAACAATGTGTTCGGCTTTAAATTTCTCTTTAACAATTAAAATGGTTTCTAAAACCAATGACAACAACTCTTGTCCTTCAATAAATTTTCGTGGTTTCATACAGTTATCACAACAGCCGCAATTTTCTTCCAAATATTCCTCTCCAAAATAATGGAGTAGCATTTTCCGTCTACATATTGAAGTTTCGGCATAAGCTTGAGTCTCTAATAATAATTGATTTCCAATTTCTTGCTCAGCGACGGGTTTGCCTTGCTGAAATTTGCGTAATTTATCTAAATCTTTATAAGCATAAAATGCAATGCACTGACCTTCACCTCCATCACGACCACCACGTCCGGTTTCTTGATAATATCCTTCCAGACTTTTTGGCATATCATAATGCAACACATAACGCACATCGGGTTTGTCAATTCCCATTCCAAAAGCAATAGTAGCTACAATTACTTCTACTTTCTCCATTAAGAAACTATCCTGATTTTCACTTCGTACGGCAGTTTCCATTCCTGCATGATAGGGTAATACAGAAACACCATTCATCCTAAGAGTTTCCGATAATTCTTCTACTTTCCGACGACTTAAACAATAAATAATACCGGATTTACCCGATTGGGATCGGATATATTTTATAATGTCTTTGTCTACATCATTGGTTTTAGTCCTAACTTCGTAATATAAATTAGCACGATTGAACGATGATTTGAAAACTGATGCATTCAACATTCCTAAGTTTTTCTGAATATCATGTTGTACTTTTGGAGTTGCGGTAGCCGTAAGCGCAATGAGTGGTGCTGATCCTATTTCGTTTATAATTGGACGAATGCGACGATATTCAGGTCGGAAATCATGTCCCCATTCCGAAATACAATGTGCTTCATCAACTGCGTAAAAAGAGATTTTTAATTGTTTCAGAAATTCAATATTTTCGTCCTTAGTTAACGATTCGGGGGCAACATATAATAATTTAGTCTTTCCCGACAGGATATCTGCCTTAACTAAATCGATAGCTTGTTTGGATAAAGAGGAATTAATAAAATGCGCTATTCCATCTTCTTCACTAAAGTTGCGCATAGCGTCAACTTGATTTTTCATCAATGCAATCAGGGGTGAAATGACAATGGCTGTTCCTTCCATCATTAACGAAGGAAGTTGATAGCATAAGGATTTACCTCCACCAGTCGGCATTAACACAAAAGTATCTTTTCCTTCAAGCACATTTTGAATAATAGCCTCCTGATTTCCTTTAAACTTTTCGAAACCAAAATTATTTTTCAACTGCTCTGTTAACGCAGAAAGTTTAGCCATAATTATCTTTTATGTAAAAAATTGAATGCGAAAGTAATATTTATTGTCGGATTATTAGCTTTTATTTAAATGTTTTTTATTACTAAATTCAAATAAAATGTAATTTTATTATTTAAAAACGTCCTCCATATTTTAAACAAAATTATAAACAGATTTTGAATATACAACATGTTTTGAAAAAAAAAACAGGATATTAACTAATATATTTAGTTAACTTCCTGTAAAATTTAATTATATCGCTGTATATCTACTATATACACATAATTTACTAAGCTGTTTTGAGTCGATTTATATTAGCTTTTTCAATTTTACTTTGAGCATAAAGCAATGAAATTGTTAAATTATTTAATTTTTTTGAAGGCATTTCAAACATTTCATCCATCATTATTGTTTCTGTAATGGAACGTAGACCACGCGCACCGAGTTTAAACTCAGTGGCTTTGTCGACAATATATTCTAAAACCTCTTCATCAAAAGTCAAATCAATCTCATCCATCTTGAACAATTTGGTGTATTGTTTAATAATTGAATTTTTTGGTTCTGTCAAAATGCGTCGAAGTGCAACCCTGTCAAGTGGCTCCAAATAAGTTAAAATTGGCAAACGACCAATTATTTCGGGTATTAAACCAAAAGATTTTAAATCTTGCGGAGCAATATATTGTAGTAAATTATGTTTGTCGACCGATTCATTTTCTTTGTCTGCAGTATATCCTACAACTCTGGTATTGAGGCGCGAAGCAATTTTTTTCTCGATTCCATCAAAAGCACCACCACATACAAATAAAATATTTTGGGTATTTACAGCAATCATTTTTTGATCGGGATGCTTACGTCCACCCTGAGGCGGAACATTTACAATTGCACCTTCGAGCAATTTGAGTAATCCCTGTTGAACACCTTCGCCACTCACATCGCGGGTTATGCTAGGATTATCACTTTTTCGTGCAATTTTATCAATTTCATCAATAAATATAATTCCTCGTTCAGCAGCTTTTACATCATAGTCGGCAACCTGCAAAAGGCGGGTCAGTATGCTTTCGATATCTTCGCCTACATATCCAGCTTCTGTTAATACTGTTGCATCAACAATGGCAAATGGAACGTGAAGTTTCTTAGCTATGGTTCTTGCCAAAAGTGTTTTACCTGTTCCTGTATAACCAACCATAATGATATTGGATTTTTCAATCTCCACATCATCTTTTGTGTCTTCTTGCATCAACCGCTTATAATGGTTGTAAACTGCTACCGAAAGAAATTTCTTGGCTTCATCTTGTCCAATCACAAATTCATCAAGGTATTGTTTGATTTCAATTGGTTTGGGGAGTTTCATATTCTTTAAATTGGGTAAATTGCTCATTCGGGTTGTGTTTTCCTTTACAATTTCGGATGCTTGAATGGCACATTCGTTACAAATATGCACACCGTCCAATCCCATTATGAAAAATCCAACTTGTGATTCAGGTCGACCGCAGAAACTGCAATTTTTGTTGCTTTTTGCCATTGTTTTTAATTTATTTTACTTCCTACTAAACATCTACTACCAACTTTCCTACTACCAAATTCCTACTATCAACTATTTCTTCTTCTCGTTGATTAATATCTTATCAATCATTCCATAATCCAATGCTTCTTCCGAAGTCATCCAATAGTCACGGTCTGAGTCTTTTTCAATTCTTTCGAATGGATTTTGGGAATGTTCAGCAATTATAGTATACAATTCTTTCTTCAATTTTTGAATTTCACGGGCTGTGATTTCAATATCCGATGCCTGTCCTTGTGCACCACCCATTGGTTGGTGAATCATAACACGCGAATGCTTTAATGCCGACCTTTTGCCTTTGGCACCGGCCACCAATAAAACTGCTCCCATGGACGCAGCCATACCGGTACAAATTGTTGCCACATCGGAACTGATAAATTGCATGGTGTCATAAATACCCAAACCTGCATACACTGAGCCGCCGGGTGTATTGAGATATATAGAAATATCTTTTCCAGGATCGGATGAATCTAAATAAAGCAATTGAGCCTGGATAACATTTGCAGTGTAATCATCAACCTGTGTACCTAGAAAAATAATACGATCCATCATTAAACGTGAGAAAACATCCATTTGTGTAACATTCAATTGACGTTCTTCGAGGATGGAAGGAGATATATAATTACTGGTAATATCGGCATATTTATCCAATGCTAATCCATTTATGTGAAGGTGTTTGGTCGCAAAATCGCGAAAATCATTGTTGTTCATATTCTTTAAATTTAGCCCCCTCAATCCCCCGAAGGGGGACTTTAGAGAAGTTAGTTCAGTGTGTGTGTTTAAATCAATAAATCAAATCGTTTACAAAGCTAGTCTTTAATTCCTCTTTCGGGGGATTGTGGGGTCAGCAAAAAAAATTTAACCAATTTGAAAAAAGAAACTAAGATAGAACTATTTTGTTTTATTGTTTAAGAGTTAAAAGCCTTTTTAGCAAAAAATTATGAAACAAATTATTATGCTTCAAACATTTTGTTGAATTCTTCTATCGAAACTACTTTGTTTTCCAATTTGACAGCGTTTTTCACAATTGCAAAAACTTTTTCTTCAGTTACTTTATCTACGATATTTTTCAGTGTTTCTTCTTTCTTCAACATGTCTTTTGCATAATTGGCAATTACTTCATCATCCATTCCTATCATTCCATATTGAGCAAATTGTGCTTTTGCCATTTTTTTGGCATATTCATTCACATCCTGAGCATCTACCTTTAAATCGTTTGCTTTTGTAAGTTTGTCTTTCACCAAATGCCATTTCAAGTCATCAATCATTTTTGAATAATCTTCTTCCAGCTTTTCGGGAGTTAAATTTTTATTCGAATACAATGTCCAACGTTTTAGAAAATCATCGGGAAAAGTGATGTCTTTATATTTAGCAACCAACATTTCCTGTGCATCCAAACCAAATTTAAAATCGCAATCCGAAACTAATCCTTCCTGAATGTTTTCAGAAATTTTTGCTCGGAATTCTTCTTCACTTTTTACAATACCCTCGCTATACACTTTATCAAATAAGTCCTGATTAATTTCCGATTCTTGATAACGGGTAATGCTTTCAATTTTAAATTGGAAATCGGCATCAACCGTTTTGGCAGCATCTTTCGATATCTTCAGTAAAGAGCTGATTTCGGCTTCATCAACGTAAGCTTTTGCAGGGTTGAAAACAATAAAATCACCTTTTTTTGCATCAGCAAAAAGTGCTTTTTGATCTGAATCTTTCATGTAGGCAATGGTAAGTGTAGCGTCCTGCACTTTCAGACCAGCTTCGTTTATTTTGCCAAATGCCATTTCGAGCAATTCGCCTTTCAACATGTCCTTTTCTTCAACTGTATCTTCCTGTATATATTTCCCATAACGTCTGGTGTACGATTTAACCTGATTATCAATCATTTCGTCGCTAATGGCAATACTATAGTATGTAACTTTGTCTTTGTTTGTCAATTCCACTTCAAACTCTGGAGCAATACCTAAATCGAAAACAAATTCAAAATCTTCTTGTTTATCAAAATCGATCGTTTGTTGTTCTGTTTCGTTTGAAAGTGGCTCACCAAATATCTTAATGTTGTTCTCACCAATATATTTGTACAAATTATCAGAAACCAGTTTGTTTATTTCTTCAACTAATACAGCTTTTCCATACATTTTTTTTATTAAACCCGTTGGCACCATGCCAGGGCGAAAACCGGGGATAATTGCTTTCTTGCGATAATCGCGTAAAGTTTTGTCCACTTTTTCGGTATAATCCACTTTTTCAATGCTTAACGTTACTACGGCGTTGTTTTGGTCTAGGTCTTTTCTTACAATATTCATAATTTAATAAGCGTAATTTTCTGATATTTGTCTTTTTGTAATAGGGGGTGCAAAGGTACGAAAAAATTGATATATGATTTACTTTTTTATATCAAAAAATCAAGCTAATTGTTTGATTCTGAATTTCAGCTTCTTATAACAACCACAAATTTAAAAAAACTCAATAATTTTTATTGGTTTACTGTTTGATATTGACTTTTTAAAATTCATTTAACCATACAATTGAAGTTAGGTGTTTTTTTTAACTTCATGAAGAGGTTTGTACTATTTTTGGTCAGGATTTTATAAGTTTAGTTAAATAAAAAAAGGTAAACCCTATAGATTTACTTTTTTTAGATATAAAAAATTCTCAAACATCAGCATTAAAACATGCAAACTAAATTGATTGTAATTACTCTGTTTTTTAAAGAGTTTGGTTGATTTGTAAAGTTTGGAATATTGGTATTAACTATATTTTTCAATCTCTGACTCAAAGCACCCCCACAATTGATTTTTTTTTAATAATTCTATACAGGCACCTAAGTTATAACAATATTCGGTACGATCAATAAAATTTGATAGGTTTCCTCTGCACTTACTTCTGTGATTTCATTCACTAATTTTCTATTCAAAATATAACTGCCGTATATTCCACCAAATCCGTAAATTCGAATAAATCAAAGTGTCAACCGATATCGTATATTAAAGGGAACTTCAAGATAATTAATTTAGATGTTACCATACCTTATTGAATATGCTATATTAGTCCTGTCAATTGTACTACCTTTTTGCGAAAGTAAAGTCCAAATTTCAAATCTGACACTGGTTTTTTTGGCATTAGCTGATAAACCACACCTATTTGGTAACCTGTTAAATTGTTACTATAATATTTTTTTGATAAATGAGCCTGACAAAAAGTAAAAAAAACATTTGCCCTGTTTATTCCTGCTTATATACCAAGTTGTGCATAAATGGCTGAACTCCAAACCAATAAACTAATTATGAAAAAAATATTTTTACCCTTCATGTTCAATAAGAAATAAATTTAACTATAAATTGTCATCAAATAAAAAACTTATTTTGTCATAGATTCGAGTTATTAGAGCAACATGTTAAAGAAATAATAAATAGTTAATAATAAGTCTACTTACGAGTCATTCTTTTACGTTCATTTTCATCGAGGTAGATTTTACGTAATCTGAAACACAAAGGTGTAATTTCTACATATTCATCCTCTTTAATGTATTCTAAAGCTTCTTCCAAACTGAAAACTACAGGTGGAATTAATTTAGCTTTATCGTCGGCACCCGATGCACGCATATTGGTTAGCTTTTTCGGTTTTGTTACGTTCACAACAATGTCACCTTCTTTTGCACTTTCGCCTACCACTTGTCCTGCATAAATGTCATCTTGTGGAAAAACAAAGAATCTTCCTCTGTCTTGAAGTTTATCTAAAGAATATGCAAAAGCTTTTCCGCCCTCCATTGCAATTATCGAACCATTGTTACGTTTCTCAATTGTTCCTTTATAGGGTTGATATTCAAAAAACCGATGAGACATAATAGCTTCACCTGCTGAAGAGGTCAACACATTATTTCTCAATCCGATAATTCCGCGCGATGGAATTAAAAACTCCAATTGTATGCGGTCGTTTACAACTTCCATACTCAACATTTCGCCTTTACGTACAGCTACCATTTCGATTACTTTTCCGGAGCAATTTTCTGGTAAGTTTATGGTAAGTTGTTCAATAGGTTCACAGCGAACACCATTGATTTCTTTGAAAATAACCTGAGGTTGACCTACTTGCAATTCGTAACCTTCGCGACGCATTGTTTCAATTAATACCGATAAATGCAATACACCACGACCGTAAACATGCCAAATATCCGAATCGAAATTTTTTTCGACACGCAATGCTAAATTCTTATCCAACTCCTTGGTAAGACGTTCTTGAATGTGGCGCGAAGTTACATATTTTCCGTCTTTTCCATAAAATGGTGAATTATTGATGGTAAACACCATACTCATGGTTGGTTCATCAATGGCAATTGGCTTTAATGGTTCAGGATTTGCCAAATCGGCAATCGAATCGCCAATTTCAAAACCTTCAATTCCTACCAAGGCACAAATATCACCTGATCTCACTTCAGCGGTACGTGTACGCCCCAATCCGGTAAAGGTGTGTAATTCTTTGATGCGCGATTTAATAGCAGTACCATCTCGCTTCACTAAATTTACGTCCATTCCTTCTCGTATTGTTCCCCTATGAACACGTCCTACAGCAATTCTACCAACATATGATGAATAATCGAGCGAAGTAATCAGCATTTGTGGTGTTCCTTCAAGGTATTTGGGTTCGGGAATATATTTAATAATTGCATCTAGTAAAGGAATTATATTTTCGGAAGGTACTTTCCAGTCTTCCGACATCCAATTTTGTTTTGCTGAACCATAAACGGTATGAAAGTCAAGCTGTTGTTCAGTTGCATCCAAGTTGTACATCAAATCAAAAACTGCTTCGTGTACTTCATCTGGGCGACAATTGGGTTTGTCCACTTTATTAACCACAACAATGGGTTTTAATCCAATCTGCAAGGCTTTTTGGAGCACAAAACGGGTTTGTGGCATTGGACCTTCAAATGCGTCTACTAATAAAAGCACACCATCGGCCATATTTAGCACACGTTCAACTTCACCTCCAAAATCGGCGTGACCCGGAGTGTCAATGATATTAATTTTATAACCTAGATAATCAATCGATACGTTTTTTGCCAATATAGTGATACCCCTTTCGCGTTCCAGATCATTATTATCCATAATTAACTCGCCCGTAACTTCGTTGTCGCGAAATAAATGACCGGCTAATAACATCTTGTCTACCAGGGTTGTTTTACCATGATCAACGTGGGCAATAATCGCAATATTTCTAATTTTTTGCATGTAATACAATCTTTTTTTGAGGGTACAAAGGTAGTGAAAAAAATTCGATAAACTGCTTATTTAGCGATATGTCTGATTGATAGGACATAAACTAAATTTAGACATTAAAAAAGAGAAATTCTCATTTCGATAAAATGAAAAAAAAATAAACATTTTTTGCTCAATTAAAAAAAAAGAGTACTTTTGCAGTCCAATTTTAGCGTAATCTCTGACAGAATATAGAATGGTCTGTGAATATTGCGCATAATATTTAATAAAAAAAGAGCAACAATGGACTTAATTAAAATTGCAGAACAAGCATTTCTTGTTGAAAAGACTCACCCTGAATTCAAAAGTGGTGATACAATTACGGTTGCCTACCGCATTATTGAAGGTTCCAAAGAACGTATTCAAGAGTTTCGTGGTGATGTTATAAAAATCGTTGGACACGAAGGTAAAAAACGTTTTACTGTTCGGAAGATTTCGGGAAATGTTGGTGTAGAACGTATTTTCCCATTAGATTCTCCATTTATAGAAAGTATAACCGTAAACAAACGCGGAAAAGTTCGTCGTTCAAAATTGTATTATTTACGTGCTCTTACCGGTAAGAAAGCCAGAATCAAAGAACGACGTGCTTAATAACCGTATTCGGACAAAAAATATTAAAAGAGAAATTCGATACCGGATTTCTCTTTTTTAGTAAAATAAATTGGCTTATGTCTGTTTTACAAATATGCCAAAAAATGAGTATATTTGCAGCTTCAATATTGGGTGTAAATTTTTGTATAAATAGTTATTCAAATATACACTTTTCACCAATCTCTTATCTTTTCATAATATGAATATAGTCAGCGATACCGGTAAGTATTTTTTATTAATGAAACGGGTTTTTGTTTTACCCGATCGATCCTACATGTTTTTTCGTCAATTTCCAAAAGAACTAGAAAAACTTGGACTTCAGTCATTGCCAATCGTCATAATCATTTCTGTTTTTATAGGGGCAATTATGACAATTCAAACCAAGTTAAATACTGAAAATCCTCTTCTTCCGACTTATAGTACAGGTTTGGTAACCCGCGACACATTGTTGTTGGAGTTTTCGTCTACTATTATGTGTTTAATTTTGGCTGGCAAGGTTGGTTCTAATATTGCCTCCGAAATTGGCACTATGCGCATTACCGAGCAAATAGACGCCCTTGAAATTATGGGTGTTAATTCTGCAAATTATTTGATACTCCCAAAAATAGTTGCTTTTGTGGTGATGATGCCTTTTTTGGTAATATTCAGTATGGCTGTGGGTTTAATTGGAGGTTATTGTGTGGGCGTTTTTACTGATGTAATTACAACTGCCGATTATTTAATTGGAATTCAATATGCATTTATTCCCTTTTATGTTTTTTATTCAATAATCAAATCTCTGGCTTTTGCTTTTATAATATCTTCGGTTGCAGCATTTTATGGATATTATGCTTATGGTGGTGCTTTGGATGTGGGTAAAGCCAGCACAAATGCGGTTGTAAATGGTAGTATTTTAATCTTGTTTTTCAATTTGCTGATTACAAATTTAATGTTGAATTAATACCCATGAAGTGGAATTTTGAGCGAAATAGTATATTATGGTGATTGAGTTCAACATGAAACTCGAAACACAAAATACGAAACGATAATTAATATGATTGAGGTAAAAGATATCTATAAATCTTTCGATGGAAATCAGGTACTAAAAAATGTTTCGGTAATTTTTGAAACTGGTAAAACCAACATGATTATTGGTGCTAGCGGATCAGGAAAAACAGTACTAATGAAGTCCATTATTGGATTATATCGTGTTGATACCGGAAGAATTGAATATGATAATCGAAATTTACCGGATATGCGAATGAGTGAAATCCGAATTTTGAGACGCGAAGTTGGGATGCTTTTTCAAGGTTCAGCACTTTTCGATTCGTTGAATGTTCTTGAAAATGTAATTTATCCACTCGAAATGTTTTCGTCCAATTCAAAAGAGGAAATGATTGAACGTGCATATTTTTGTTTGAAACGTGTCAATCTCGAAGAAAAATCATTTCATTTAGCTCCTTCCGAAATAAGTGGAGGGATGCAAAAACGAGTCGCCATTGCACGTGCCATTGCTTTGCAACCTAAATATTTGTTTTGTGACGAACCAAACTCAGGGCTCGACCCCATAACTTCATTAATAATTGACCAGCTTATTCATGAAATTACGTATGAATTTGACATCACAACCATAATAAACTCACATGATATGAACTCAGTAATGGAAATTGGCGAGAATATTATCTTTATCGAAAAAGGAGAAAAAGTATGGCAAGGGAACAAAGATGATATTTTTCATGTTGAAAATAAGGATCTGAACGATTTTGTTTTTGCATCCGAACTATATAAAAAAGTAAAAACTACTAACCAATGAAAATAATATCCTATAACGTAAACGGTATTCGTGCCGCACTATTAAAAAATTTCACCGAATGGCTAACAAACGAAAACCCCGATGTATTATGTTTACAAGAAACCAAAGCGCAACCCGAACAAATTGATACAATGCTATTTGCCGAATTAGGTTATACATCGTACCTGCATTCGGCTGAAAAGAAAGGCTATAGCGGTGTGGCAATTATTACAAAGCAGGCACCTGATAAAGTAGTTATTGGAATGCAACACAAAGGGTTTGATTCTGAAGGACGTGTAATTCGTGCTGATTTTGGCGAAATCACTGTTGTTTGTGTTTACATTCCTTCAGGTTCGTCGGGCGAAATTCGTCAGGCAATTAAAATGGATTTTTTAAACGAGTTTGCAGTTTATATTGCTAATTTGCGTAAAACCCGACCGAATATTATTGTTTGTGGCGATTACAATATCTGTCATAAACCCATAGACATCAATCATCCCGAACGTCAAAATGGTGTTTCAGGATTTCTACCCGAAGAACGTGCCTGGCTCGACCAATTGGAAGCTACCGGAATGATTGATTCATTCCGTGTTTTCGATCAACGAGCCGAACAATATAGTTGGTGGAGTTATCGTGGAGGTGCCAGGTATCGAAATGCAGGATGGCGCATCGATTATAATTGGGTGAGCGAAACGTTACGAAAAAGACTAATTTCGGCTGCGATTTTACAAGATGCCATACATTCCGATCATTGTCCGGTTTTAGTGGAACTCGTTTAATTATTTTGGGTATTTTCAGAAAAATATTCTATATCAAAATTGCAAGACATACTTTTTCCTTTAAATATCCTGTTTTTAATGATAAAAAATAATAAAACTTAGTGGCTATGGTTTGTAACAGCTAAAATGTTTTTAACTTTGTCCGTCCAAAAAAATAATTGTCAATATGAAATTCAAATTCTTTAGATTAGTTCTGCTTTTTTCAATTCATGTTTCACTTCATTCTTGTTTAAATACAGATAATACAACTGTTTTATCAACAGATGCCAGCTTTTCATCTTTAACTTTTGCTGCTAACGACAGCATTCCTTATTTAAATTCTGCAGTGTTTACTTTAGATAACGATAGTAAAACAATTGTAAATTTAGATTCTCTTCCTTTTAGTACCCGAATAGACAGTGTGTTCCCTACTTTTAGTTTTTCGTCAAGTTTAGCAGCTTTTCTATTTAATTTAGATACTCCCGAAAACGATTCTACTTACATTACCGGAAAAGATACAGTTGATTTTAGAATTAACTATATGGTGCGAAATTATGTATCCAATCAAATTGCTTCTAAGGATTATTTTATTAAAGTAAATGTTCACAAAGTAAAACCGGAATTGTATGTTTGGAAAGAAGTGAGTAACAAGCTCGACTCACATACTGCCCTAAATCAGAAAGCGATAGTACTGAATGATACTATTTTATATTATGTATACGATGGAACGAATACTTATTTAAATAAATCTATTGACGGAAATTCATGGAACACACCCACTCTTACAAATTTTCCTGCAATTTCTACACTCAACGATATGATACAATTTAATGGAAAATTGTTTTTAACTCAAAAAGATAACAAAATATATTCTTCATCGAATGGCATAGACTGGTCGGTAAAATTAATTCCAGATTACACATTCAAATCGTTGATTTGTACCTTAAAAACACAAATCTGTGGAGTTGTTAAATCAAATGTCAACAATAAACTTTATTTTGCAACTTCATCTGACGGAATTATATGGGAAGTATTTACAAATTCTGAAATTCCCAACAAATTCCCTGTCAGCGACTTTGCGTCTCTTTCCTTTTCGTCGCGTACCGGCAAAGCAAAAGCCATTGTTATTGGTGGAAAAGATGTTAATGGACTAACACTGAAAACTAACTGGAATACTGAAAATGGTACTTATTGGAGGGATTATAGCGAAAACAGTAAATCATTGGATTCTTTATTAATCGGGGCATCAGTTATAGCTTATGATGACAAATTATTGCTTTTTGGCAAAGGAATAAATGCAAATAAACCTAACCATTTTCGTGAATCAATTGACGAAGGATTTACCTGGCAGACACCTGATACACTCAATAATAAATTACCAACAGCTTATACAACAAGAAGTTATCAATCTGTGGTAGTATATAAACCATCTACTTTAACTGGTGTTCAATCAGACGGAATGAAGCAACAAATTCTTGAATCAAATCATATTTTTATTTTTGGTGGTAAAGCCGGAACAACTGTGTTGTCGGATGTTTGGAAAGGAAAGCTAAACAGAAAGAGTTTTTTACGCCAATAAGCTGTTAATAAATCACATAAAAGGTATTTTAGAAATCTGAAATACCTTTTTTCGTATTCAAAAACCTATTCAAAGTATTTTGTTTACTTTTGCACTTTCAAAAACAGATTTAAACCAATGAAAACAAAAATATTCCAAACCTCAAAATTTATTCGCTTCCGCCGCTGGAGTAGAGCAGGTTATGCCATTTTTTGTAGTTTGGTATGCAATGTAACCATTGGAACACTGGCAATTTCAGTTTTGGACAAAACACTTCAAAAAACTATCAAAAAGTATTCTTTTTCAATTATGTTGAATAATCCGGATTCAACTTCTCTTGAAAAACTAAAAGAACAAGCTGATACGGAACTTGCCATACAACAAATTCAAGAAATTTCGATATTTGAAAAAACTTTCGAAAGCGCTGCTGCGTGCGGATATAACACTAATTTTTATTTAATCAAACGGTTGAAATGAGCAAGTCTCGTTTCAACCGTTTATTATTTTTTAATTCAATATGAGAAAAAAATCTATTCTTTCTTCGTTGATTTTCATAGTTGCATTACCATCGGTTCTAAGCCAACAAAAGTCAGATTCTGCGTCAATCAATCTGTCAGATATTGAGGTAAATGCTAGTAGAAATAAACTTTATTCCGAAATGGGAAGGCTACTAACAGTAATTGATAAAGCAGAAATTGTACAAATAGCGGTTCAAAGTCTTGACCAATTGCTGGACTTTGTTTCCGGCATTGATATACGACAACGTGGAACAAACGGAACTCAAGCCGACATTTCAGTTCGTGGCGGTACTTTTGATCAGGTGTTGGTATTACTCAATGGAGTGAATATCACCGATCCGCAAACCGGACATTTCAATTTGGATATTCCTCTTAATTTATCCGATATAAGTCGGGTGGAAATACTACAAGGTTCGTCGGCTCGGTTGCTTGGACCAAATGCATTTAGCGGTGCCATAAATATCGTGACTGAAAACTATAAAAAACGCGCATTAAATGCAGAACTTGTGGTGGGAAGTTTTAATTATTTTGCACCAACGGTGTCGGGAAGTTTGGGCACAAATCGTTTTAGAACATTTGCTTCTGTTTCGCATAAAAGTAGTAGCGGTTATATTACCAATACCGATTTTGATTTAACTAACGCATTTATTCAATCAGCGTTAAACTTTCGCAAAGCGGGAAAATTCGATTTTCAGGTAGCAACTCAACTTAAAGATTTTGGTGCCAATGGTTTTTATTCACTTAAATTTCTGAATCAGCGTGAAAATTCTAAAATATTTTTGTCGTCTTTAAAGTGGGCGTTGAGCTATGACGGTTTTTCATATAACGCTCAGGTTTATTGGCGTCGCCATCACGATAGGTTCGAGTTGGATCATAATAATCCGGCTGGTTTTAATTATCATTTAACGGATGTGACAGGAGGAAAAGTTTCTGCATCCAAAACAGGAAAATTTGGTAAAACCACGGTGGGATTTGATTTTAGAAATGAACTTGTTTTTAGTAATGCCTTAGGATTGGCTATGGATTCATTGGCTGTACCTTTTGAGAAAAATGTTTTTTTCACCAAGAAATATAATCGATTAGTTACTACTGGATTGATAGATCATTCTGTTAGAATTGGGAATTGGTATCTTTCGTTGGGGGTTGCTTCAACATTCAGTGCTGATTTTAACTTTTCAAATTATGGCGGAATGGATATTGGTTATTCAATTGCCGACAATGTGAAAATATATACTTCGGTTAATTCGGCAACCCGACTTCCGACATTTACCGACCTATTTCTGGTAAATTCCAACCAGAAAGGAAATCCTGATTTAAAACCGGAACAATCGAAAACGCTGGAAATTGGAACCAATATCAATTCATCGACATGGAAATTAAATGGAGCAATTTTTTACCGAATTGGGCAAAATGTGATTGACTGGATAAAGCTCGATTTGACTTCAATAAAATACGAAGCTTCAAATTTAGCATCAGTAAATGCAAGTGGTGCAGACTTTTCAGTGGAATATAATTTTCAACAATCATTTTTAAAAAGATTGTGTCTGGCATATTCATATCTTCAACTAGATAAATCGGCAATCGGTTTTGACTCTAAGTATGCACTGGATTATCTGAAAAACAAGCTGACTATGAGACTTGATCATTCCATCGGGAATCATTTTTCAGCTTCGTGGAAAGTTGGATATTTTGATCGCTCAGGAAATTATGATGCAAATACAGTCCTCGGTTCTCCGACAATATTGAAAAACTACATATCTTATTTTATCTTTGATGGTAGATTAATCTGGTCGCAAAAAAAATATCTGGTTTTTGCCGATTTGAATAATATTTACAATTCATCTTATGCCGATATTGGAGGTCTTACCCTGCCAGGTCGAAGTGCAAATATTGGTTTGAGACTAAAATTGAATTAAGTGAAAGAAAATAAGATCTTGGAAGTTGTGAGTTATTATGGAAAGATCTAACTTTGCGAACTATATCTTTTTTAAAACAAATGATTATGACCCTAAATTACCAACAAATATGCCTCACTACCTGCGAAATAGCCCGAAATGCAGGAAAATTTATGGCTAAAGAACGTAACCGATTCGATGCATCGAAGATTGAAACCAAAGGTTTGCACGATTTGGTAAGTTATGTAGACAAAGAATCGGAGAAACTAATAATAAATGAATTGATGAAGTTGTTGCCCGACCCTGGTTTTATTGCCGAAGAAGGAACGAATACCAAAGTTGGGGAACATTATAATTGGGTGATTGATCCACTGGATGGAACTACCAATTATATACAGGGTTTACCGATTTATGCAGTCAGCATTGGTTTATTGGAAGATGATGAATTGGTTTTGGGTGTGGTGTACGAAGTTGGACAAGATGAATGCTTCTATGCATGGAAAGAAGGTGGCGCGTATCTCAACGGTGAACCGATTGAGGTTTCGAAGCGTGATTGTATTCACGATGCATTGCTGGCAACTGGTTTCCCGTATAATGATTTCAGAAAAATGAATGAATACATTGAATTTCTGGAGTGGACCATGAAAAATGCACGTGGTGTTCGTCGTCTTGGCTCGGCTGCAACCGATTTGGCTTATGTGGCTTGTGGACGATTCGATGCCTTCTGGGAATATGACCTAAAACCGTGGGATGTGGCTGCCGGAGCTGTGATTGTAAAAGAAGCAGGTGGAACTGTGACTGATTATAAAGGTGGAACTGACTACTTGTTTGGGCGCGAAATTGTGGCATCGAATGGATTACTGGCTGAGTTGATTTTGAGAAAATTGAACAACTAAATACAATACTTAATATGTGAAAAATCATCTCTATAATCTTGAGTTTAATTCCCATAATTTTATTGTCACAAAATAAAGTTGGTTATTTTCGTCGCTTTTATATTGATGATAGACAATACCAATTAAGGACTATAAGCCTAATAAATGTAACAATTTCAAAGTTGACAAATTGTTATCGGGTATTTTTTGATAACAAAAACCGAATTTTTGAAGCTTACTACCTGAATATGAATAAATCAAGCATTGATAAATATGGATTTTCAGGTTTAAGAATTAACTATTTAAATAATATTGAAAAGAGAGAGTTTATAAGTCCTACAAAGAACCAATGAAAAATCGCCAAGAGGTATACGCTATAGGCTTAATTTTAAATAACAAACAAAAACCCATAGCTTTACATAATTATGATATAAAAGGTGAATTGATGGAAGACATTAACGGAGTAACAATATATGATTGGACTTTGAATGACTTTGATTGGAAAAAATAATTGTGGTTTTAAAAATAAGGATGGTACGCGTATTACTGATAAAAATAGTTGTTATTTTACCAAATATAAATGGGGAGAAGATGAAAATTCATATACTCCTGAAATCTCATATTATGGCAGAGAAGGTGAATTGTACGATAGTAAAAGAGGATTCTATCCTCAGTATGTGATATGATAAGGAAACAAAATATTTATTAGAACTTAGATATTTTAATTCAAAATTCCGATTGACTTTAAGTTCAGATAGTTTTGCCGAAGTACGAATGGAATATGATAAAAAGGGAAACATAATTAAAAAAAGCATTTTTGACAAATCTGAACAATTAATACAGTCATTAACAAAATATTGTATAATAGAATATAAGTACTACAAATATGGAAATATTACAAAAAGTAAATGTTTTAGAAAAAGTAATGGAAGAAATTATATTGAATTTAAATATGAATATGACTCCATCCAACGAATATCTGAAATATGTACTCTTAAGAATGGAAAAACGTTATTCGCAAACAAAAATGGATATGCAACTACAAAACTGAAATACAACGAATTGGGGGAAGAAATTGAAAAGAGTTATTATGATATTAATAATAAATTGATTAAATCGTTTATAAAAACAAAAAAATCGAGTGTAACAGATTCAGATTCTACTAAATAAAATCACACGATGGCGCGGGTCTGCGACCCGTGCCAATACAGAAAAAGATAAGAAACCTTTTTTTAAATAGCACAGGTCACACACCGCTCTAACGTGGGGAAACTAGGAAGTCCGCTTTACAACTGGATATACTACTGGATTAAAAATCCTAAGAATATAAGAACAGGGATTACAAATCCCAGTATCAACCAGCCCATGTCCACGCGTATATAAAAATAAATTTTGGCACCCGTGGGCGGGATTTGTAGTTTCTTAAACAATTACACCAAAATGTTATTATCGTCCGGCTCATGCAAAAGTTTTACAACCTATCATTCCCTATTTTTCCTTAAGCTAAAGGCGATAAAAAAGCATCTTCAATATGCTCAATAAGATATTCTTGCCCGTGAGGAATCACCGAAATGACATCAAAACGGGTTTCGCCATTCCAATCGAATTGTAAAATATACTCGTGTGTAGCGTTCACAATGTTTCGGATTTTTTTTCGGGTAATGGCTTCTTCGGGATGTTCAAATGTCTGGGTAGAGCGCGTTTTCACTTCTACAATTACCAACCAATCGTCCTTTTCGGCAACAATATCAAGTTCTAGTTTACCAATATGCCAATTGGTTTGTAGAATTTTATATCCTTTCGAAATTAAGTATTCCTGAGCACGTTCTTCTCCTAAATTGCCCAATTCATTGTGTTCAGCCATAAGTAATTGTAAATTAGCAATACAATTAATATTTGGAAAATGGTGGTATTTACTGATTTTATTGAAAGAATTAATACCAACAGTATGAAAAATAGTGTTCAAAAATACAATTTTTTGGTCTAACACCGTTAAATTGACTAAGATAATATTATTTTTGTGGAAAATTTCGAGCAATTATGGCAAAGAAGAAAAAAAACGCTGTTTCCCAAAAAAAATCTCTCCGTACACATAGACAAACATTTACGTTAAACGACGAAGAAAACAAAGCGCTAAACCGGTATTTAACAAAATATAAAGTGCAAAACAAATCGAAGTTTATGCGTGAAACAACTATGTTAGCTATCATCCGAAAATTTGAAGAAGACCACCCAACATTGTTTGATTGAGCATGAACCCTTCCGAAAATCTATCGGAACAATTTTACATATATAAAAAATGGAATATATATTTATCCTGATTGTTTTGATCGTTGTGTTTTTGGTGGCATGGTTTATCGCATCGCTTAAAAAAAATGCTATCAGGCAAACTTACGAAGAAAAAGAAAAATCCCTGCTGGCAATACAAGCTGAATTGGCAACTCAGAAATCGGTTGCTCAGGAAACAGTTCGGTTAAAATCCGATGAATTACAACGACTGCAAGAAGATTTCTCCAAACAAATTGAAATCTCGAACCTGCGTGGCATGGAAGTTGCAACGCTGAAAACGCTTAATGAAAATATAGCCGAAAAGCTGGTAAATCAGAAAAACGAACTGGAAAATTTACAAAAAAGGCTTACAGTCGAATTTGAAAATATTGCTACAAAAATACTGAAAGAACGTTCGGACGAGTTTTCGGTTTCGAATCACCAAAAATTGAGTGAAATTTTGAATCCATTAAAGGAAAGAATTCAACTATTCGAAAAAAAAGTAGATGAAACTTATGACAAGGAATTGCGCGATAAATTCAGTTTGCGCGATGAAGTACGGAGGCTTACAGAATTAAATACACGTATCAGTCAGGAAGCCAATAACTTGACAAATGCACTGAGAGGTGACGTGAAAAAGCAGGGAAATTGGGGCGAAGTAATACTTGAACGTGTGTTGGAACGTTCGGGATTGACCCGTGGACAGGAATTTGAACGGGAAGTAGTGCTCGAAGGTGCAGATTTCAATGTTCAACGTCCGGATGTTATCATTCATTTACCTGACAATAAACATATTATTATCGATTCAAAAGTTTCGCTGGTAGCTTACGAAAGATATATATCGTCGGAAAATGAAGAATATAGGGCAGTCCACTTGAAAGATCATGTCAATTCGCTTCGTAGTCATGTAAAATTGCTGAGTGAAAAAAATTATCAAAACGCACTACATCTGAATTCACCTGATTTTGTTTTGATGTTTTTACCTATCGAAGCTTCATTTTCGGTAGCCGTACAAGGCGATAGTGAAATATTTTTGTATGCTTGGGATCGAAAAATTGTAATTGTAAGCCCAACTACTTTACTGGCAACTTTGCGAACCATTTCTTCTATTTGGAAACAAGAAAACCAAACAAAAAATGCACAGGAGATTGCCCGGCTCAGTGGTGCTTTGTACGATAAATTTATAGGTTTTACAGAAGATATGGTGAAAATTAAGACCAATATCGACCGAACTTCCACAGCTTACGACGATGCATTAAAAAAAATGAAAGATGGCAGTGGAAATATTATTCGTACTGCCGAAAAAATAAAAGAATTGGGTGCAAAAACAGGAAATAACAAATCATTGCCTACAGGGTTTGAAAATTTTTGATTTGAAATTTCTTAGATTTGATATTCGAATTCAAACCCTGAAAATTTAAGTACTTCATTGTTAAGACAATAATTAATATCCAAATAGTTATTAATTTTGCATATTATCCATAAAAACACTCAAATTGAGCCAATTGTACTAGATATAATACATAATTTTTTTAAGTTAGAAATATGAAATTCAAAATACCATTAATCGTGGTTTTTATTTTCAGTCTGGTTCATGCAAATGCCATGCAACATGCAGAGCAACTGGATACAATAAACAATAGCAAAATAACTGTTTTCGACACAGATAGTTTGTTGGAAAGTCTGACACATGTTATTAAAATTGAGAAGAAAGAGCAAACATCAGTACCCTTTGCTCCTCTTTTAAAGCCTCAAACCAAAATTAAAATTCAGGAAATTTACTTTAATCCCGAGAAGCAGGCATTCGATTCATTGAAGAATGAAAAAATTGTACAAGTATCGGATTCAGAAGTTTTTTTTAAATTACTCGATAATTTTCCGCCAGTAAATGTAGATACACTGGTGCTAAGAGCTAATCCGTTTTTTATCGATTTGGTTTACAAACAAAACCCTTTGAATTTTAACTGGAATCTTACATCCGATTTTCGTCAGATTTGCTACGGAAAAAAAGCATCATCTATGTCCGAAAACATGTTTGAACCCATTAAAATAATCACTCCTGAACATTTTATTGCAGATATGCGTCAGGAAACCCGTTCCGATATTACCAGAAAAGCTGTTTATTTATATCGTTACACTTTCGATCAATTACCAGACCCTAGTATATATAAAAATAATTTTCTTGAAGTAAAAAAGTTAACCCATGTCAAGTTTGTCGAAAATGAACAAATTTATGACACACATAATCGAAAATTATTTGTGATGAAAAATCAGATAAGACCCTGGCAACATAAAGGTTCAGGTTTGGCCCAATTTTCTCAAAATTACGTATCATCCAATTGGTACCAGGGAGGGAATAGTAATGTAGCTGTGTTAGGAATTTTATCGGGTCAGATAAACTACGATGACAAAGAAAGTATACAATTTGATAATAGTGCAGAATGGCGGTTGGGATTTAACTCGGTAAGTGGCGACACGTTAAGAATGTTCAGTACCAATGATGATATATTGAAAATAAATTGCAAGCTCGGTATAAAAGCATCAGGTAATTGGTTTTACAGCAGTTCCATCGAATTTTCCACTCAATTTTTTAATAGTTATAAAGGAATCAATTCAAGTATAAAAAAAGCTTCATTTTTAACTCCGGCACGTTTAATAATTGGAATAGGTATGGATTATAAATATAAGAAACTGTTATCGTTGATGATTTCGCCCATATCGTATAAATATATTTATTTGAATAGTAATTCTGTTGACCCTAATCTTTTTGGTGTCAAAACCGGAGAAAATTACTTAAGTGAGATTGGTAGTTCATTTAAAGCCACTTTTAGTAATGCACTAACTCATGAAATTCAAATCGACTCAAAATTATCTTTTTTTACGAATTACAAAAAAGTAGAAATTGACTGGGAAATTGTATGTAATTTAGTAATAAATCGTTTCTTATCCACCCGTATTTCAATAATTCCTCGTTACGACAATACAGTTATTCTTTTAGACGGAGAAAAAGCAAATATACAATTTAAGCAATTGTTAAGTGTCGGCTTTTCTCATAAATTCCGTTAAATTTAACCTTAATTTTCCTCTGAAAAATCAGTATTTGTGCACAGAATACAGAGGTTTGATAGATTATCACAAGATTATTTTCAATTGTATAATAATGTGATTTAAATATGGACTTTATAATTATCGTGTTTTTTTGTTAATTTCATATATTCTTTGTGCTTGTGACTTTTACAGCGGACTCAACCTTCGAATAAATAATGCCATTCATCGAACTTGGCAACTTCAGATTTGCCGTAACGTCTTAAATAACTCCGAATTTGATTAACACTATGAGGCAAACACAATTCGGTTTTAGAAAAAAATTTATCGGCATAACAAATAAGTTGTTCTTCGAGCAGTAAAGGCATCATATCTCGTTTTGGAAGTGGAAGTTTGTTCTTAATTATCATTTCAAGACTTATGCCAACTCCTGTGTGACGTTCACAAACTAGAGCATGCCGATGTAATCCTTCTTTGCGAAGAATTTCAGCACCTAAATAGCCATGCTCAATATATTTATGTGTCCCATAACAATGTATACGTGGGGCATTACACATAAATATTCCAATATCGTGAAGCATAGCTGCTTCGGCAATAAATTCCGTATCGAGTTGTAAATAGGGATGTTTATCGGTAATTTCAAGTGCTTTATTTCTAACTTGTTCGCTGTGTATCAAAAGTATATAAATTGTGTCACTGTCTATTGTATAATATTTTTCAATTATTTCAATTGGATTTATCATAATAAAATTTGTGAAGGATAATTTTGATTGTTTATCGTTGCTTAATAATGTTCTGTTGTAAAAATTCTTTACTATTTTTGCTGAAATATTATTAATTGAATAAAATTAAAACAGTTACTACTTAAAACAGTTCAAAAATTTACAGAATATATTAATTTTTTATTTATGAGTAACGAAATTTCCGATTGCACCTGGACAGGCAGTGATGCATTAATGCTGGCTTATCATAACCTCGAATGGGGCGTGCCACTTCATGACGACCGGCTTTTTTTTGAATTTTTGGTATTAGATGCTTTTCAGGCTGGCTTAAGTTGGAAAATTGTATTGCACAAACGAGAGAATTTCCGCTGTACTTTCGACAATTTTGATGCCCAAAAAATTGCTCTTTATGACGAAGATAAAATTCAGTCATTAATGCAAAATGCAACAATTGTACGCAATCAGTTAAAAATAAGAGCAACAGTTGCAAATGCCAAAGCGTTTCTAAATGTTCAATCCGAATTTGGGACATTCGATCGCTATATTTGGCAATTTACAGCAGGAAAAACCCTGATAAATCATCCAACTTGTAATGCAGAAATTGCTTGTAAATCAGTAGAATCAGATGCCATGAGCAAGGATTTAGTGAAAAGGGGATTTAAGTTTGTGGGTTCCACTATTTGCTATGCTTTTATGCAGGCTGTCGGTATGGTGAACGATCATTTGGTGACTTGTAGTAAAAGAAATTAAATATTTATACATTAAATAATCATTATTGGGGTCTCTTCTCTTCTGAAATTGCTCAATTAGTTGTACTTTTGCCAAAAAGCATTTTTTATGAATTTGAACATCAAAAACGAAACTTCCACCCTACGTTCAGTTGTATTGGGGCAACCCTGTTCTATTGGCAGTATACCAACTCTAGACAAAACCTATGATGCAAAATCGCGTGAATCGGTTCTGAATGATATTTATCCATCCGAAGAATCTATTTACAAAGAAATGACTGCTTTCGAAAATGTTTTGCTTAATCACGATGTGCAGGTGTTACGTCCGTGGAATTTAGAGAATTGCAATCAGGTTTTTGCCCGCGATGTTGGTTTTGTAATCGATGATAAAATTATCAACTCCAACATTATACCTTACCGTGAAGATGAAAAAGAAGCTTACGAAGTGATTTATGATCAAATTGCTTTTAATAAAATCTACAATTTACCCGAAAAAGCCCATGTAGAAGGTGGTGACGTGGTTTTATTTAACGATTTTGTTTTTGTGGGTATTTATAGTGGTGTGGATTATCCTCAATTTAAAACTGCGCGTACAAATTTATATGCTTTTAACTTCCTGAAAGAACTTTGTCCCGAAAAAACTTTCATTCCGTTGGAATTGAAAAAGCACGATATCGACCCACGACAGGGTATTTTACATTTGGATTGTACATTTATGCCCGTTTCGAATAACAAAGCGATTATTTACAAAGATGGATTTCTTTACGAAAAGGATTATCATTTGTTAGTGGAAATGTTTGGCAAAGAAAATATTTTTGAAATAACGCAGGAAGAAATGTATTATATGAATAGCAATATTTTTTCCATTTCGCCTAATGTTGTTGTTTCGGAACAAAAATTCAACCGGCTGAATGAACATCTTGAAAATCAGTGGAAAATGACGGTAGAACGCGTTCCATATTACGAAATTTCAAAAATGGGAGGACTTTTACGATGTTCAACTTTGCCTTTGAATAGAAATGATTAACAACGAAAGGAAAAAATTGAATATGGAAAAACAGACAACAAATAATATATTGATGATTGAACCTGTGGCATTCGGGTTTAACGAACAAACTGCTGTAAATAATTATTTTCAGCAGAAAGAAAATTCCAATGGGTTGGATATTCAATGTCGGGCATTAGCCGAATTTAACGGTATGGTTGAGATATTACGTTCAAAGAAAATCAATGTAATAGTCGTACAGGATACCATCGAACCTTTTACTCCCGATTCCATTTTTCCAAATAACTGGATTTCGTTTCACCAGGATGGTCGAGTGGCAATTTATCCAATGTTTGCCGAAAATCGCCGCGCCGAAAGGAGAAGCGATATTCTGCATTTACTCACCGATAAAGGGTTTAAAATTTTGGATATTCTGGATTATACCCTTTTGGAAAAAGAAAACCGTTTTCTGGAAGGAACCGGCAGCATGATTCTCGACCGTGAAAATAAAATTGCATACGCTGCTCTATCAGAACGAACTGACAAAAAGCTGGTTATGCAATTTTGCAAAGATTATGATTATAAACCTGTTTGTTTTTCAGCTAATCAAACCGTAAATGGGAAGAGATTACCAATTTATCACAGCAATGTGATGATGTGTATTGCCGGGCAATATGCTGTAGTTTGTACGGATGCCATTGACAATGCCGATGAATGCAAAATAGTAATCGATTCGATTAAAAAAACAAAAAAAGAAATCATAGAAATTACGGAAGAACAAATGCAGCATTTTGCAGGAAATATGTTACAAGTGGAAAATAACGAAGGAAAATATTTCCTGATCATGTCGTTATCTGCTTATAATATTTTGTCTGAAGAGCAGATACAACGCTTATCGTTTTTCAATGAAATAATAACCGTTAACATCCCGACCATCGAAAAATTTGGTGGCGGAAGTGCGCGTTGTATGATTGCAGAGATATTCTAATTCGAAAGAAACTGATAATGAAGGCATTTTTTCTGATTGAAACTAAAAGAATAAAATGCAAATAATCAATCAATTATGAAGAAAATAAAACAATCGGCTTTGGAGCTGATGGAGCTTGAAAATAAATATGGAGCACACAATTATCATCCACTTCCGGTAGTTCTCGACCGTGGCGAAGGTGTATTTGTATGGGATGTGGAAGGGAAAAAGTATTATGATTTTCTGTCAGCTTATTCGGCAGTAAATCAGGGACATTGTCATCCAAAAATCATTCAGACTTTAGTGGAGCAGGCTCAAAAACTGACGTTGACTTCCCGTGCATTTTATAATAGTCAGTTGGGTAAATACGAGGAGTTTGTAACCAAATTCTTTGGTTATGACAAAGTTTTACCCATGAATACCGGTGCCGAAGCGGTGGAAACTGCCATAAAACTTTGCAGAAAATGGTCGTACGAAAAAAAAGGATTACCCGAAAACTCAGCTCAAATAGTGGTTTGCGAAAATAATTTCCATGGTAGAACCACTACCATTATTTCTTTTTCGGTCGATACGGAAGCACACAACAATTACGGACCATTTACCCCGGGTTTTATCGTTATTCCTTATAACGATGCAGAAGCATTGGAAAAAGTATTGAATTCAAACAAAAACATTGCAGGTTTTTTGGTAGAACCTATTCAGGGCGAAGCAGGTGCTTATGTTCCCGAAGATGGTTACTTAAAACAATGTTATGATCTTTGCCGAAAAAACAATGTATTATTTATTGCCGATGAAGTTCAAACCGGAATTGCCCGAACCGGAAAATTGCTGGCTTGCGATTACGAGGATGTACACCCCGATATATTAATTCTTGGAAAAGCATTATCAGGTGGCGTTTACCCTGTTTCTGCTATTTTAACGAATACCGAAATTATGGACGTTATTCATCCCGGACAACACGGTTCTACTTTTGGTGGAAATCCTATGGCTGGAGCAGTTGCCATTTCAGCATTGAAAGTAATCAGCGATGAAAAATTAGCCGAAAATGCGTATAATTTAGGAATTCTATTTCGAACGGAAATGAATAAACTGTGTAAAACATCGAAAATTGCAACTTCCGTTCGTGGAAAAGGTTTGTTAAATGCACTGGTAATTAACAATGAGGGACATAAAAATCTGGCTTGGGATATTTGCATACGACTTAGCGAAAACGGACTCCTGGCTAAACCTACGCATACGAATATTATCCGTTTTGCACCACCCTTGGTTATAACTGAATATCAATTATGGGAATGTGTTGCAATTATTAAAAAGACGATAGGAGAATTTGAATAGATTTAATAATTCTATTGCAATACTTTAGTAATCAAATCATTCTAAATCGTTGATGGCTTTGAAAATGATTCCTTCGTATTTGGTCAATGTTGTGCACTTTTTCACTTGTTTGTAAATTTTTCTGCCGTCTTCAAATCCCAATGCATGATACGACCAAAATTCTTCGAAACGTTTCAGCAAATGTAAATCGCCGGAATATTTCAGTTTACAACGCTCAATAACAGATAAATGAAAGTCCCGCAACATATTTACTTTTTCTTCCTGAGTAAGATTTTGCGGTTTAATTTCTGCCAATAGAAACGGATTTTGCAATATGCCCCTTCCTATCATAAACCGGTCGACTTGTGGACAAAGATTCTTAATTTTATCAATATCAGCAATGCTCAGGATATCGCCATTATAACAAACCTGATGTTTCAACTTAGAAGCACTTTGGGCAAAAGCTTCCAGATCTACTTCACCTTTGTACTGCTGCTTCGCAACACGCGGATGAATGATAATTTCTTCCAATGGGAAATCATTAAAAATGGGAATGAGTTGTTCAAATTCGGAAACATGATCTTTTCCTAAACGACATTTAATTGATATTTTCAGCTTAGTGACCTCAAAAATACGTTGCAATAACTGAGCTACCAGTTCGGGATGTGACAGTATTCCACCACCCATACCTTTGTTCACAACAATTGGAAACGGACATCCCATATTGATATTCGCTTCGGTATAATTGTGCTGTAAACAAAAGTTCTCAAAACACTGAAAAGAAACAACATCATTCCCTAAAAACTGTGGAACCGGTTTTTGAAAAGTATTATGCTCCGGCAATATATCATTGCATTGGCTCGGACGATAAAACTCACCATCCTGCACCCGAATAAACGGCGAAAAAGTTTTGTCAAACTGTCCAATATGTTCATAGAACGATTCCCTGAAAATCCAATCGGTGAGTCCCTGAAGCGGGGCAAGGTAGATTTGCATAAAATGAATTTAGTTAACTGAAAGCAAAGATAAGCAAAATTGGGGCAGCAAATATAATGACCAGAACATAAAATCGGCTAAATCTCATAATAAGATTCAGCCGATTGTATTAAAACCTTTACTTATGCACTATTTGCAAAAACCACAACAAGGTGATATTTATCAAAATAATTCTAATGTTAATTGTCCTAGACGTTTAATTCTCCATTGATTGTTTCCAAATTCGTCTGCAATCATTGAAAGAATTCTCAAAATTGTTTGATTTTCGGGTGTTACACCATTTCTTAATAACCTGAGTTCGGGATAAGAAAGTGTGTCAAAAAGTTGTATCATAGGAGT
>JACDZH010000215.1 GCA_013426815.1 Paludibacter sp. | reverse complement strand
CAGTGCGACAGTGAATACTCCCGCAAACCGCCAAATGCACTTAGCCTTAGTCGTTGGGTGTAAGCCGATAAAAAAAAGAAAAAAAACGTACCTTTGACGAGAAATTTGAATAACATAACAACATGACAACTTCCCAATATCTCGACAACATAAACCAACGCTTCAAACTTGGTAACGCAACAGAACACACTTTTCGTGGAGACTTACAGACACTTATTGAGAGTTTAGTTCCGACAATCCGCGCAACCAACGAACCAAAACGACAAAGTTGTGGTGCGCCCGACTACATTCTGACAAAGAAAGACATTCCCGTTGGTTTTATTGAGGCAAAAGATATTGGCGACCGTGACCTTGAGGGACTCAAGAAAACAGGAAACAAGGAACAATTCGACCGTTACAAAGCTTCGCTTAGTAATCTGATTTTTACCGATTATCTGACTTTTATTCTTTATCGCGAGGGAGAATTTGTAACCAAAATTGCGATTGGTGAAATTACCGACAAAGGCATTAAACCGCTGACAGAGAATTTTGCAAGTTTCGAGAACTTCATTAAAGACTTTTGTTCGCATCACGGGCAGACAATAAAGAGTTCGAAGAAATTGGCAGAAATGATGGCGGGCAAAGCCCGCCTTCTTTCGGAAGTTATTGAGAAAGCGTTGAACAGCGATGAAGAAAATAGCGAAGACAGCACGTTGAAAGACCAAATGAACGCTTTCAAGGAAATTCTTATCCACGATATTACGCCCAAAGGATTTGCCGATGTTTATGCTCAAACTATTGCTTATGGCATGTTTGCCGCAAGACTTCACGATGCAACTTTACCAACTTTTAGCCGACAAGAAGCAGCAGAATTAATTCCCAAATCAAACCCATTTTTACGTAAACTCTTTGGTTACATTGCCGGAATAGATGTTGACGACCGTATAAAATGGATTGTTGACGACTTGGTAAATATATTTTTGGCTTGTAACGTGGAAGAAATTCTGAAAAACTACGGAAAGAGTACAAAAATGGAAGACCCGATTATCCATTTTTACGAAAACTTCCTAAGCGAATACGACCCGAAACTCCGCAAGGCTCGTGGCGTGTGGTATTCTCCAGCCCCAGTTGTAAATTTTATGGTTCGTGCAGTTGATTATATTCTGAAAACCGAATTTGACTTACCGCAGGGTTTAGCCGACAACAGCAAAACGAAAATAAAAGTCAACGTACAAGGACAGAGCAAACAAATTGAACAAGAAGTACATCGCGTTCAGTTGTTAGACCCTGCGACAGGAACAGCCACTTTTTTAGCGGAAATAATCAAATTGATTTATAAAGGATTTGAAGGACAACAAGGCATTTGGAGTAATTATGTCGAAAATCATTTAATTCCACGGCTTAACGGATTTGAGTTGCTAATGGCGAGTTACGCCATGGCACACTTGAAACTAGATTTATTGTTGAAAGAAACAGGTTTTAAACCTACCAAAGACCAACGTTTTAGAGTTTACCTGACTAACAGTTTGGAAGAACACCACGCCGACACGGGAACACTTTTTGCCAATTGGTTAAGTTCAGAAGCAAACGAAGCAAACCGCATAAAACGTGATACGCCCGTAATGTGTATTGTTGGAAATCCTCCGTATAGTGGCGAAAGTGTAAACAAAGGAGAATGGATAATGAGTTTGATGGAAGATTACAAAAAAGAGCCAGGAGGAAAAGAAAAACTAAATGAACGAAATCCAAAATGGATTAACGATGATTATGTGAAATTTTTGCGCTATGGTCAACACTACATTGAAAAGAATGGAAGCGGAGTTTTGGCATTTATCAATCCGCATGGTTTTTTAGACAATCCAACTTTCAGAGGGATGCGTTGGAATTTGCTAAAAACCTATGACAAGATTTACACCATAGACTTACACGGAAACAGCAAAAAGAAAGAGACAGCACCTGATGGTTCTGAGGACAATAATGTTTTCGACATTCAACAAGGAGTATCAATTAATATATTTGTAAAAACAGGAAAGAAAAAATCCAATGAATTAGGAAGGGTATTTCATTATGATTTATTTGGTAAAAGAGATTTTAAATATGATTTTCTTATTGAAAATTCAATTAAATCAGTTAACTATACTGAACTTCCAAATATCCCTCCAAATTATTATTTTGTAAATAAAAACTTTGATGACCAGAAAAAATATGATAAAGGTCTATCTGTAAATGAATTATTTGTTTTAAGTAATGTGGGAATTGTTACTTCAAAAGATTCAATTTTGATAAATGAAAAGCGAAACGATTTAATAAAAAATGTTGAAGAGTTTTATTCTATAAAAGCAATTGAGAATCTAATCCAAAATATTTCGTACAGACCTTTTGATGAAAAACTCGTTTATTTCGACACAAAGATTATTGAACGTGCTAGAGAAAAAGTAATGCAACATTTTCTTAAAGGTAAGAATATTGGATTAATTGTTGGACGACAATCGACTGATGATTATTGGTGTAATGTTCAAATAACCAATTCAATAATTGATAATAGATATCATTTTAGTTACAAAGGTATTTCTTCAATGTTTCCGCTATATCTTTACTCTGAAACTAATGCTCAACAAACAATTGACCAAACAAACGAGAGAAGACCTAACTTAAAAATAGAAATCGTTAATCAAATAGCCGAAAAATTAGACTTAATATTTACCTGCGAGAAAGAAATAATTGAAAATACATTTGCCCCAATTGACATATTGGATTATATTTATGCCGTTTTGCATTCGCCAACTTATAGGGAGAAGTACAAAGAATTTCTAAAGATTGATTTTCCGAGAGTGCCCTACCCAAAAGACAAAGAAACGTTTTGGCAGTTAGTGAAATTGGGCGGAGAAATCAGACAAATTCATTTATTGGAATCGTCAACCGTTGAAAAGTACATTACACAATATCCGATAGATGGAACAAACGAAGTAAGCAAACCAAAATACGAGAATTGCAAAGTTTATATAAACGAAACACAGTATTTCGACAATGTTCCCGAAATAGCTTGGAATTTCTTTATTGGCGGCTATCAACCAGCCCAAAAATGGCTAAAAGACCGAAAAGAAAGAAAATTAGAGTTTGACGATATTTTGCATTATCAGAAAATTATTGTGGCATTGTCGGAAACTGACAGATTAATGAAAGAGATTGATAATATAGATTTATTGTATTGATCTAAACATAGAAGTTGAATGAAGGATACAGAATTATTAATACAGTTTTTAAAATTAATCCCAAGAGACATTCAAAATCGTAAGGGATTTTCATTTGATAAGAATAACTACCATTTACTAAGTTCAACAGAGAAGTATATAATGGGCATATCCAATTTACGTAATAGATTGAATGAGTTATATAAGGATTTAGAAAGAGTAATTATTTTCATTAAAAGGTATCCTACAGCAAAGTATTATGAAAGCAATAACATTGATAAACTAGCTTACATTAAATATCACACAGAGGTTTATCTTCATAAAATACACACGATATTAGAAGTGATGAAATTAATTTTAAATGATGTGTATGAGTTGGAAATAGCGGAAAAAGATTGTACTTGGAATAAACTTAAGAACAACTCAAAAGTCAACCAAACAAAAGCTTACAAAATTATTGAACTTTTTCATAAATCTTTTGAGAAAATCATTGATGCACGACACAGAAATACGCATAGGGCATTATTTAATAGCGGGGTTGATCTGGATTTAGAAGCTGCATTCGATATTTATAAACTATCAAATGAGTTGGATTATGATATGGATTTGGAATTTATGAGAAGCTATCCCCCAATGTTAGTCAACTATGAACTTAAATTACATAGAAAAGAACGGGTTGATTTTATGCACAAGTCAAATGAAGTTGCAAATAAATATTATGATATGTTTATCAAAGAAATTCTGCAAGTTACAATTATGAAACATGCTGAGAAAACAAAAGAAAAATAATTTTCGCATAATCTCCAAAAAAATAATAAATGCCCATGCAAGACCGCACTTTAGAATTTGAAGATATTTTGCATTATCAGAAAATTATTGTGGCACTCACCGAAACGAATAGGATAATGAGGGAGATAGATAAGATTGAAATTGAATAAAAAATACACATAATTATGAAGATATTAGATTTAGTTCCAATTGTCATATCCATAATTTCAATATTGGGTACATTGTTTACTTATATTAAACATGACAAGAAAATAAAAAAACAGGAGGCTTTATTAAACCAGTATCAAATCAATAAAATTGAAGTAGAGAAAACTGAGAGAAAGAAGGCACTTGTGAAAGCACTTTGTTATGATGAAGGACAAGCTGGCAAAAAGTTACGAATTTATAATGCAGGTATAGCAAAAGCTACAAATGTGAGAATTGAATTTGTAGATGGCTTAAGCTCCGATGTAGTTGAAATGGAGCAATTCCCATTTAGATTATTAAATCCACAAGATTATACAGATATAATATTTAATATTTATTCGTGTTCAAAAACTACCATAACAGTGCAATTTATTTGGGATGATGATTTCCAAAAAGATAATACTTTTGAACAGGATTTCACTGTAAGATAATTAAGTGAATTTTCAGAAAATTATAGTGGCATTGTCGGAAACTGACAGATTAATGAAAGCGATAGATAAAATTGAAATAGAATAAATAAACAACAGTATGGGTGAAGATTTATATGCAATTACAAACTCAAAGTTTACTGGAAACGAAACTAATAAAGATTGGGATCAGATTCTGGAGAAACTAAAATCTTTAAATTTAGAGAAAACACTAAAGGTTGAAAACGATGAATTAATTAGAATGAAAGGTCAATGGTCGTACAGTTTCAATATCGATCCCGAATTTTCATTTTTGGTGGACTTTGATGGTCCTTACCAATTTAATCCTTTAATATATTCAAACATTGGAGTAATCAGCACAAATTTAAACTACAGTATTTTATACCACGCTCATAAACTCGGTTCATTTGATGAATATAGAAAGCGTTTATACAGTATTGTTCAGGTTTTTGGAGGAACGGAAGTTATTTTCCTTGCCTATGAAAATTGTGATCAATTAAGTCACATTTTGGAAGATATGGCACTTCAAAACGTTCCCTATGAAGAAATAAAAGAAAAAATGATTCTTGAATTTGGAAATCCATTAACCGATTACAGTAAACTTGATTCTGATAAACTAAACTTTGATAATATTACAGAATTTATACTCGACGATTTCAGAGATTTGAAAACACTATTGACCGACAAAAATTAAAAACTGTCGGATTTTAAATTTATATATC
>JACDZH010000214.1 GCA_013426815.1 Paludibacter sp. | reverse complement strand
AATATTGTTGATAAACAACCATATAACAAATTAATTCAAATAATCTCTAATATAAAAATCTGTAATTAAAAAAATTGACTTATAAAATAACATATAATAAATACTTAAATATGAATAAGTTTAAACTAATTTTATTGTCGTTGTTTATTGTTATTAGTTTAGTGGCTCAGGATTTAAGCAAACTTAGTCCGGAACAATTAGAAATGTATAAAAAATATAAGGCTGAAAAGACTGGCGTTGAAACAACTAATTATAACGTTAATGATGAATATGAAGATGATCGTACAGTTGATGAAAATGATTCGTTGCTAATTACACCAGATCAAGAGCAAAATCATGAATTCTATCAAAGATATGATCAAAGATATGATCAAAGATATGATCAAAGATATGATCAAAGTTATGAACAAATTAAAGATCCGAACTACAATACAAAATATAACCAAAAATACGGTCAGAAACTATATAAAAAAACGACTCCTAAACTTACTGTTTTTGGAATGTTTCTGTTCAGCAAACAAAATCTTACATTTGAACCCAAATTAAATATTCCTACACCCACAAAATATATTTTAGGTACTAACGATGAGATTCTTATCGATGTTTCAGGACTTTATGAAGCAAATTATAAGTTAAAAGTTTCACCGGAAGGTTTAATTCGGATACCCAATGTGGGCATGATCAAAGTTTCCGGAATAACAATGGAAGATGCAACCAGAAAAATACAAAATCAGGTTGCAAAGGTATATATGGGTGTTGCTTCCGGACAAACTAAAGTAAACGTTTCTTTAGGTAAAATCCGAAGCATTAGGGTTACAATTGTTGGTGAGGCTGTGCGACCGGGAACATATACATTGCCATCACTGGCAACAGCTTTCAATGCATTATATGCATGTGGTGGACCTAACGAAACTGGTACAATGCGTGATATTAAAGTAATGCGTGCAGGTAAAGTAGTTGGAACATTAGATGTTTATCAATTTTTGGTTGATGGTTTACTTGTAAATAATATTGCTCTGCAGGATGAAGATATTATAAAAATTAGCTCTTATAAAATTCGTGCCACTATAAACGGAGCTGTTAAACATAAAGGCATTTTTGAAGGACTTAATGGCGAAACTTTACAAAAATTAATCACTTATGCAGGTGGATTTACCGATAATGCTTATAAAGATAAAATCACAACATACAGATTTACTGGTAAAGAAAAAACTGTTGTAGATGTAACCGAAAATCAAATACAAAATTTTGAGTTAAAATCAGGTGATTCAATATTTGTTTCAACTTCATTAAACAAGTTTGATAATAGAATTGAACTTCAGGGTTCAATTTTTCACCCTGGAACTTATGCTTATGAACAAGGCTTAACCCTAAAGCAACTTATAGAAAAAGCGGGTGGAGTAAAAGAGGATGCGTTCTTAACTTTTGCATTCATAACACGTAAACAAGAAAACTATATTCCAGAAATTATTGGATTTAATTTGGGCGATGTTTTAAAGGGTAATGCCCTAGACATTCCTTTACAGAAAGATGATTCCATCTCTATTCCTAGTTTGTTTGAATTCAGAGAAGAACAAAAAGTGGCAATTTTGGGTGCTGTACTTTCTCCTGGAAATTATACTTTTGTTGAAAATATGACAATAAAGGATTTAATCTATATGGCAAAAGGATTTACAGAAATAGCTTCTATGGATTCTGTTGAACTTATTCGGGTAATTAAAGATAAAGAAACATTATTGAAAACAAATATAAAAACAACAGTTAAAAAATTTGCCCTAGATAAAGATTTTAATTTTTCGAATGGTGAAAATGGAGAAAAGCTTAAAAATGGTGATAAGGTAGTAGTTCGTACTATTTCGGGATACGAAGGCATACGCCTGATACGAGTAGAAGGAGAAGTATTAAATCCAGGCAGTTATAATATCACTAATAAAGCTGAAAGAATTTCTGATGCAGTGAAACGTGCAGGTGGTTTTACAAATTATGCATATCCAACTGGCGCTTTTCTTATACGAACTGAAAGTACTAATCCAATAGAGCAAAAGTTAAATAAGATTATGCAGGAAAATTCAAAAAATCAATTGGAAAGTAAATCAAGTAAGACCTTAGATGCAAACATGTTAAGACTAACGGGTGCTACCGTTCAGGGTTATTCTGCTATGGACTCTATTCAAAAGAAGCTGTCAGGATCAAGTGTTATTGATAAAATATTTGTTAAAGAGGGAGTTGTAGGTTTGAATTTGAAAGATATTCTTGCTAATCCTGGGGGTAAATTTGATTTAAAACTTGAAGAAAATGACATAATCTATATTCCTCGAGAATTACAAACAGTCCGCGTATTGGGTCAGGTGTTATTTCCAACAATTGTACGTTATGATAAAAATATGAAATTAAGTGCTTATATTGATAACTCCGGTGGCTTTTCACTTAATGCAAATAAAAAAAAGGTTTTTGTTTTATATCCAAATGGTTCAGCAAAAAGTACAAATACCTTTTTAGGTCTTAAATTTTATCCTAAAGTTGAACCGGGTTCTAGAATTGTAGTTCCCGAAAAAGCAACTGAAATCAGTAACAAATTAACTCCAGCTGAAACTGTTGGTATTTTAACTTCTATTACATCGGCAATAGCACTAGTATATTCAATTTTATCAAATTAAAAATGGATGATAATAATAAGAAATCAATTCTAAGGAGTAGGGAAATTTCTCTGGTCGAAATAGTTGAAATACTTAAAACCTATTGGACTTATTTGCTAAGTAAATGGCTTATAATTTGTGTTTTTGGGTTTGGTGGTGCTGCAATTGGATTGGTCGCATCTTTCGTTATTAAACCAAAATATACTGCTCATCTTTCATTTGCTTTGGTTGAAAAAAGTTCGGGTGGTGGATTAGCAGATTTGGCATCTTCACTTGGCCTGGCTGGTTTAAGCGGAGGAAGCAATGGTGCCTTTGCCGGTGATAATTTATTGGAGATTATTAAGTCGCGTTATGCAATTGAACAAACATTGCTAACTCCAGTTGTTTATAATGGAAAAAAACAAAACTTAGTTGAGATTTATATCGGCTTTAACAAATTACGTGAGAATTGGATTAATGATAAGAATAATAAAGAATTACAAAAACTTACATATCCCATAGGGCAAATTAGAGAAAATTTTAGTCGAACTCAGGATAGTGTATTATTTTCCATTTATAATAATATAATAAATTCAAATTCGTTGTCAGTTTTACGAAAAGATAAGAAGATAAGTATTGTCAATATTGATTTTGTAAGTAAGAATGAACTTTTCTCTAAATTTTTTATTGAAAATTTGATGAATCAGACCTATTTGTTTTACAAAAAAACAAAAACATCACAAAGCAGATCAAATGTCAATATGATGCAACATACCGCCGACTCAATTAAAGCCTTGTACGAGGGGGCATTGTATAAAGGTGCTGGCTATTCACAAGTAAACATAAATCAAGCTTTACAATTTGCAGCTGTACCACGTATTAAACAAGAAAACAATGCACAGTTGTATGGTACTGTATATGCCGAAGTGCTTAAAAACCTCGAAACATTGAAACTCGACATGGCTCGCGAAACACCTCTGGTACAAATGATTGATACTCCTCGTTTGCCACTTAAAAAGGAAATATTTGGCAAAGTTAAAGGAATTGCAAAGGGAGGAATACTGGGTGGAATATTAATCGTTGGGTATTTGTTAATTGGGCTGTATTTAAAAAATATGGGAATATATCTAAAGACGGAAAAAAAAACTGAATTATAACACATTAATTTAATGCTCCCAGTAATGAAAGATATTAACACCTAACTCAAACTTTAAACTAAAATTTTATTGGAATGCTTGTATATTTTGCAATGCTAAGGTTGGGGTTGTTTATAAATGTAAAGTTTAACTTTATGGTTGAAATAAATAGAACCTATAACAATTGAATGTACAATGAAAAATTTTGGAAACCTTGTGCCAAACTTTGAGGAACTTTTTTTAAATCGCTTTTTTTAATAATTTTTAAATATAAATACAAGATTAAACAAAATAAACACTAACAATAGATAATAAACCAATAAATAATACGTTTAATATATTACTAATTAGGATTATTACTCAGCACCTCACTGTTTCTTCCAATTATAGATATAAGTATCTGGAATATAATAGAATGAGCTCTTTGCCACGGAGTGACTAAATGTGATTAAACCCATAATTGAGATATTGTAGCGGAAAGAATAATTGAAATGTAGTATGAAAAAAGTATTAGTAACAGGTGCTGACGGTTTTATTGGATCTCACTTGACAGAAATGTTGTTAGAGCAAGGTTATTTTGTAAAATCTTTGTCATATTATAATTCCTTTAATAACTGGGGATGGCTGGATGGAATTAAACATCCAAATCTCCAAGTCATTACAGGTGATATACGTGATCCTCATTTCTGTAAATTTATTACAAAGGATGTAGAAATTATTTACCATTTGGCAGCATTAATTGCTATCCCCTATTCATATATTGCACCCGATAGTTATGTGGATACGAATATAAAAGGAACTTTGAATATTTGTCAATCAGCAAAAGAAAATGGTGTAAAGCGTATTTTGGTTACTTCTACATCCGAAGTTTACGGTACAGCACAATATGTTCCAATCGACGAAAACCATCCTAAACAAGCTCAATCGCCTTACTCTGCCACAAAAATTGGAGCTGATGCCATGGCAATGAGCTTTTATAATGCGTTTGAACTTCCGGTGGTAATAGTTCGACCATTCAATACCTATGGACCACGGCAATCGGCCAGGGCGATTATTCCAACCATTATTGCTCAGATTGCAAACGGTAAAAAAGAAATTAAATTGGGTGATTTAACTCCTACACGTGATTTCAACTATGTAAAAGATACATGCAAAGGCTTTATTGAATTATCCAACTGTGATGAAGCTATTGGGCAAGAAGTAAATATTGCCAGTAATTATGAGATATCCATGCGTGATACCCTGGAGCTAATAGCAAAAATCATGAAGTCAGACGTGATATTTATCGAAGACGAGCAACGGCTTCGTCCTAAGAACTCAGAAGTCTTTCGTTTGCGGGGAGATAATAGCAAAATAAAATCTTTGACCGGTTTTACGCCGTCTTATGAAATTGAAAAAGGATTGCAAGAGACTGTAGTATGGTTTCTAGATAGGGAAAATTTGAAAAAGTACAAAGCTGATATTTACAATGTTTAGTGACAATTTTTTATTGAACTGTAATAGGTTAATATTAGTATCGGGTGTTGTACCTAAAGAAAAAAGTTTACATTTGTCTTTCATAAAAAT
>JACDZH010000213.1 GCA_013426815.1 Paludibacter sp. | reverse complement strand
TAAACTCCTATGATACAACTTTTTGACACACTTTCTTATCCCGAACTCAGGTTATCAGTAATTTTTTCATTTTGTTTTGGTTGTAATATTGATATTAATTCCTTTTGTTGAATTTAATAAATCATATAAGGATGACGATTTATGTAATTGGTGACTTAAACAAATTCCGTTTTTTTGCTGGGTATGCATCATCGTTTCTATGTGAAATACTGTAGATAAAGCTGTAAGATGTGCTTGTCCCGAAAGGTCTTGAATCGAGATTTGCTTTGAATTATTTTTCGTAGCTATAATCAAGTCAAAAAGGGTTTGGTCGCCTTTGCCATTGGCTCTGAACATCAATTTTCTAATGGTTAATGGCATTATTTCGAATATATGAATACTTTGTAATACATTGAGCAATAGCGTAATAAATTTTGAACTATAAGTTGTTTTCACTTCAACTGTTGGTATTCCTTCTGTCCGATTTAGAATAAATAAATCGGGTGTATCAAAATTATATACTTGTCTTTTTCCAAAACCGAATGAAAAATCATGATTTGAAGAGTTTAAAAAGTGCTTTACTAAAACGGGTTTGTTAGCACGATATGTTTTAAATGGTTTTGCCACATTTTCAGCCAGAAAATTGGCTGAACTGTCACCTGCCAAATCATTTATTGAATAGTAAACCAGTAATTTAACATTATCGATTGCACTTTTAAGGGGTTCTGCCCAAAAAACCAGATAACTTGCAATTCCACCCATCCAGCCCGAACTAAAAACTATCAGACTATTGATGCTTTTGGATTTTGCGAAGTGATAAGCAGTTTCTAAATCAGGAGTTGGCTTAGCAATGTCTATATAGTCGATTTCGTTTTCAATACAATATTTCAAAATATTATTAGCCTTATCATTGGTACAAAGAACCACCAGATGGATGTTATTAATTGCAATACCATCAAAGGTTACAGGATTATTGACATCTATTTTCAGCGTATTATTTTGTGTTGAATTGGTATTTCTGCTGCCAATAAAAACAATAAATGAATCATTTCTTTTCTTGATGAGTCGTGTTATTGAACTTCCAACCAGTCCGGTTCCTCCAATAACAAGAATATTTTTTTTCATTACTTTATTCTAATCCAAGTTTCGGTACTATAAAATATTCCAACGTATCCTCTCATTTTTAAGGTATTGTTGTCTTCGAGCCAGAGTTTTCCAGTGTAGATTTTCCCATCTCTACTGTCATATACTTTTCCACCTGTATATTTTCCATTTTCAATGCTGAACCCCCAAAGTGTTAATGAACCAATAAGTGGTTGAGTCTTTTTCGACGGACTTTCATTTTGTTCGTCAAGCCAGGGTTTACCTGTTTTCGGATTATTTGGCTCTTTTAGCCAAACAATTTTTCCTGTAAATTGATTGTTCGATTTGTAGATTTCTACATGGGCACTTTTGTCGCCAGTAAGCCATATTCCAATGATTTTATCGGATTGGGCGGAAGTTGATGCGGCTATGAGCGCGCAAAAAATAATACTGAATAATCTTTGCATTTTGATTTATTTTTAAATTTTATGCAAAGATACAGTGGGAGTCATTCAAGCTATTAGACAAATGTCTAAAAATTACAATTCCTTTCGCAAACGGCTCAAATGTCTTGGAGTAATGCCTAAATAGGAAGCTAAGTGTTGAAGGGGAATAAACTTGATGTAGTTTGAGCGATATTTCAAAAGCGTATCATATCGCTGTTTGGCAGTTTGTTTTTGGAACGAAACAATTCTTTTTTCTATTTCAACATATTGAAATTCGGTAAGCATTCTGCCGACTTTTTGCCAGGTCAAGCTGCTTTCGTATAATCGGTTTAATTCTTCCCTGTTAATGGATAACAAATCCGAATCGTATAATGCCTGAATGTTTTCGTCGGTAGGTTGTTGGGTTATAAAACTCGAAAATGCAGACATAAATTCATTTTCGAAAGTGATGCAATTCGTTATTTCACTTCCTTCACTATTGTTGTAAAACGAGCGCAAAATTCCTGATTTTACAAATACTATTTCATTACAAATTTTGCCTTCTTGAATCAGATATTCTCCTTTTTTCAGCGTTTTTTCTTTCGGTAAACCTACTATCTTTTGCAACTCGGCATCAGATAATAATTGTAACGATTTGAAGAATTCTATCATTTGAAGTTTATATGTTTAGTGCTTAGTTGGCTGGCTTATTTTAATCTAAAGGAGGTGTTCAAAGCTTGTAAAGTAGTTTTTTGTTCTGGTTTCTATGCTTAAATTTTCTTTGCCAAGCTTTTTGTAAATATAAATGGCAACAAAACCTGTGCTGATTACTGCAACAATTATTTCCTTTTTGAACATGGATGAGAAATTATTAAGAAAGTGAAAAATCATTGCCGGCACAATAAAACCTTTTATCGATTTGTATATTGAAGTCAGAATTATTGCACCTACAAATATTCCAAAGAAAAATCCGAAAGCAATTCCTATCGAAAAATGGAAACTATAAAAGAAAAAATGAGTGAAAAAAGTCAAGTTGAAATTTGACAATTTTACCTATTTTGAAAAGCCAAACTAATCCAAAGGCAATAGTCCAGGTAAGGGCGAAGGCAATCTCTGTGTAAATTGTTACCTTCTTCACTTGTGTCGTTATTCATAAATGTAGTCTAAAACTTCAAACGGTTCAGAAACTTCAAAATTTTCGCCAAAAGTAACAAAAATTTCAATTCAGCGCTTCGTTTATGCAAGTTTTGAATCAACTTTTCAATGTATTTGCTTTTTCTTGAGAATTTTAAAGATGAAACAGAAGAAAAACTCACCAAATATGTTTATTAAAAACATTAATAACTTTGTTAAGTAGCCTGTTTTTTCATGTCTATCTATTGTTTCTTAACCAAAGTCAATGAACTGCAAACATATCAACTGTACTTTTGTCATACAAACTTTTAAAATTAAAATGTATGAAAACAAAAATGTATTTATTTGGTGTTATTTTTATCAATTTATCAGTTTTCTGTTTTGGACAGCAAAACTCAGTAGATTCCATTAATTCTTATGGAATAAATAGTCAACCAGCTATTTCTGAAATTGATAGTTTCGAACTTTCAGAAAAACAGAATATTGCAAAATTTAAGTCTGACAGTTTATTCACAAAAGATGATAAAATTGTTTCAAGTAACTTATCGGGGATAAATTTTGAACCTCGCAATCAGAATTTTGACTTTCACGTTGGCGATATTAACTCAAAAATTTTTCTAACAACTAATAACAATGAATTTATGAAGCAAAAAATTAATTTGGATTATAATAATCCATCAAACTCCAGCAAAAATTTATCTATTCAAAATGATAATTTTTTTGAAAAAAACAGGCGTAATATTTATTCATCGATGTGGGCGTTTGCCTCTTTAAACTATTTGTATTGCGATATAGTTGGTCTTATGGATAAAAATATGCATTTACAATATCAGGCAGGAGTAGTTGATGGTACAGAAATGACTCCTCAATTTTTAACTGGTGCCGCTATTATGATGCAAATAGCAATTGCAAATGTATTTTTACCCCAAATTATCAAAAATGACAGAACACTTAGGTGGGTTCAAATAGCTTCAGGAATTACTATGACTTTAATACAATCAGCATCTTTGTTTGTTGGTAAACCTACTCCGTATTATGCCACTTTTTCTGCTTTCGAAATTGGTGCAACAACGTTTATCACACTTTATTCTCTGAAATGGAAAACGACTCCGAAAAAACATTTACCTAAGCAATACTTATAGAGTTTTGTTTTATAAACGCTTTTTTTGTTGTAACTTTTTCCTGATTCGACTTAGAGACTCTGGTTTTACACCAATATAGGTAGCAATATCATATTGAGGTACACGTTGAAAAATGTTGGGACGAGATTTTAACAACTTCAGGTATCTCTGTTCGGGTTTGTCAGTTATAAATGTAGATAAAAAACTTTGTTGTTCATAAAAAACAGTTTCCATAATTTTTCGGGAAATAATCTCTAAATTAGGAAACTGTTCAAATATTTCTTTAGCTTTTTGTTCGTTTCCAACAACTACACAGGAATCTTCAATACAGAGTAAATTATAGTCAGATTGAGCTCTGTTTTCAGTTAATTCGTACGAAATTATCCATTGTTCTTCGGTGAAAAAATTAGTTGAAATGTCATTTCCATCAATTAATTTATATTGTCTTATACAACCAGTAAGAACAAAATAGGTATCAATATCATATTGACCTTCTTTAACCAGAAAACTACCTTTAGGATATTCCCTGATTACCATACTTTTAATCAATGCATTAATTTCAGCAACCGATAATTTGGTAATTTTTTGAAAGTAATTAATAATTTTATTCTCCATGTTTGTGTTTTTTTTAATATGCAGCAAACGAGTGACTTACAAAGAACCGCTAATTGTTACAAAAGTAGTAAAATTTTTATTTTTACGCTTGAATTTGATATAGAAATTGTATTTTTGTGATTTCAACCCAGTAAAAAGCGATTTTAAATAATTTTAAAGTATAAAGTCGTTTTTTTTTGAACGCCAAGAACGCTAAGTTAAAAAGCAGCTAAGTTTTAATTTTAGTTGCGTCTTAGTGTCTTGGTAACTTTGTAACTTTGCGTTTAAAAATGTATTAAATTTAACAAATACGACATTAAATTTATCTTATTACTTATTTCTACTTTGACAAATTAATGATTAATTTTCAAGGAAGAATAGTAGTGGAATCCATGATATAAAAACGAATCATATCCTTTTTGCTCAATCTGCTGTCTGAAAAAATATCCTTATATCGCTTGTAAATATCATAGTACACTTTGGCAAACAATTCATTCGAGAGTCGAACATTGGCATCGGATAGGGTTGAACGACGAAAAATATAATATAAACCAAATGTTGAAGCTTGGTAACGTACGATAAAAGACCTAATACAGTATCGCATATCGAATGATAACCTTCAAATACCGTAAATAACATGACCACAACGTGTTTATAACTTGTAAATTTCTTTACATATTTATCTGCTTCCAACTCTTTTGAAGCACGTTTTATAAATCCTTTATCAAGAAAATTTAATAATTGTCCGAATATCGGCTGTCCGATAAAATTTGTATCTTTGCTTATGAATCTAACTTTGTGTTACAATTACAAAATTAGTTCATTAGAGGCACTTTCTTACCATGTTGCCTCATCTTATTTTTTTTACAGACAACATTGAAATTTAAACTATTAATTAATTAACTAATTTCCTTCATAAAATTGACTCAAATCTAAGTAAAAGTTTAGAATTAAATTCATTGTTGTCCGCTAAAAGCGGTATTTAAAAATTTATTGTTGTTATAA
>JACDZH010000212.1 GCA_013426815.1 Paludibacter sp. | reverse complement strand
TTGTGTTAGCTATAAAAATGAATTTTAGGTACAACACCCGATACTCATAAAAAATTATTAATATATTATTCAGGAATAATCAGTTTATAACCTTTGCCATGTATATTAATAATAATTACTTCAGAATCGCCTAACAAAAGTTTTCGTAATTTACAAATGTACACGTCCATACTTCTTGCATTGTAATAGTTATCATCTTTCCAAACCACTTTCAACGCATATTTACGATCCAACAACTTATTTGCATTAGCAGCAAGTAATACTAATAAATTGAGTTCTTTGATGGTGAGTTTTTTTGAATCTCCCCTAATAAGCATTCGTTTCTGAATATCAATTGTATAGGTTCCAATTTTATAAATAGGAACTTTTAACAATAAACTCATTTCTTCGTTGTCTTCTCTTACAACTTTTTTTTCTTTTTCAATTTTCATGATCTTTGAATTTAAATATTAGTTTAGTGATAGTGAATCTACAAGTGAAATAATATTCGAAAAACAAAAGTATAGATATAAATGTTTTATAATTTATATGTATATAAATTTTATAAAGAATTGTTTAACGTTTTGTACTAATATATCAAAAAATTTAATATATTTTTAAATCATTAGCCATCTAACCTACAAAATAATTTTAAATTTAAGATGCAAATATATATAATTCATCTCAAATTACCAATATTTTAAACAATTTAATTTCAATTTGAAACAAAAAAGGTTTCGAATTGTTCATTTTAATAAAATTTTTAAAACAATTAATTCCAAAATTAAATATACATTTATAAAAATTGATTAAAATAAGTAAAAAACATCGATAAAATCAAATGTTTTTTATATTTTCGAATCATTTATATCCAAAAGTTTTTATTTATACAATTTCTAAATTCAATTCATTAATATCATGAAACAGACTATTTTAGGTGCAGGGGGCTCAATTGGAAACGCTCTTACGTATGAATTACTGAAATCAAAGGAGGAAATTCGTTTGGTTTCAAGAAGTAAATTTTCAATTCCCGGAACAACATCAATTAAGGCTGATATTACTTCATATCAAGAAACTCTAGATGGGATATTAGGTTCTGAAATAGTGTATTTATGTGTTGGTCTTCCATATAATTCATCGATTTGGAATGAGATGTGGCCTAAAATTATGAAAAATGTCATAGATGCTTGTAAAAGTACAGGAGCAAAATTAATTTTTTTTGATAATGTTTACATGTATGGAAAAGTAGATGGTAAAATGACCGAAACTACTCCTTATAATCCTTGTACTCGAAAAGGCGAAGTTAGAGCAAAAATTGCTACTTTATTGGAAGATGAAATGAAACAAGGTAATTTATATGCAATTATTGCTCGTGCTGCCGATTTATATGGTCCATATATTACTCAAAATAGTGTTCCTTATTTTATGGCTTTCGAAAAATTATTAAATGGGAAAAATGCTCAATGGATGGTTAATGCAAATCTAAATCATTCATATACCTTCACTTTAGATTGTGCAAAAGGTCTAAATTTACTAAGTAAAAGCAAGGATAGTTTTCAACAAATATGGCATTTACCAACATATAATCCGGCTATTGATGGTAAGGCTTTTATCGAATTAATTGCAAATGAACTTGGAACTTCTCCAAATTATTCTGTTCTGAAAAAATGGATGATTTGTATTGCAGGTTATTTTAATAAGACAATTTATGAATCTTATGAAATGCTTTATCAATATGAAAATGATTATAACTTTGATTCTACAAAATTCAATGATTGTTTTCATTTTAATCCCACATCTTATACTCAAGGAGTGCATGAGACAATTGAGTTTTTTAAATTGAAATAGAAAAATTTTGTTAAACTTTCACCAAAATATATCAAAATTTAAAAATGTTGATAATCGTTCAATTTTCATTTAAACAAAGTAATGTTCAAACTCTTCAAAAACATTGATAATAAGTCTTATAAACCCAAATACGGGGGGTTAGATATTATTAAATTTATTGGACCAGGACTTTTGGTTACGGTTGGCTTTATTGACCCTGGAAATTGGGCATCAAATTTGGCTGCTGGTGCCAATTTTGGTTATGCATTGTTGTGGATGGTAACTTTATCCACCATTATGCTAATTTTGCTGCAACACAATGTAGCTCATCTTGGTATAGCAACTGGTCTTTGTCTATCTGAGGCAGCAGTCATTCATTTGAAACCTCGATATTCTAAAATGTTACTTTCATCAGCCATGTTGGCATCAATTTCTACTTCACTGGCTGAAATTTTGGGAGGTGGTATTGCTTTGAATATGCTTTTTAATATTCCAATTCGGGCAGGTGCACTTTTAGTTACAATTTTTGTTTTTATCATGCTTTATTCCAATTCCTATAAAGTAATTGAGAAATGGATTATTGCTTTTGTTTCAGTTATTGGATTGTCCTTTTTGTACGAATTATCTTTGGTTGAAATTGATTGGAACAATGCGATAACAAGCTGGGTAACACCTACATTTCCAAAGGGCTCTATGTTAATAATAATGAGTGTTTTGGGAGCAGTGGTAATGCCTCATAATTTGTTTTTACATTCCGAAGTTATTCAAAGTCGTCAATGGAATTTGCAGGATGATAAAGTAATTAAAAAGCAATTACGATTTGAGTTTTTAGATACTTTTGTTTCAATGCTTATAGGTTGGGCTATCAATAGTGCTATGATTTTATTAGCAGCAGCAACATTTTTCACTACAAAAACTACAGTTTCCGAATTGCAACAAGCCAATCACTTATTAGCCCCTTTGCTTGGAACACATGCTGCTATTGTTTTTGCAGTGGCACTTCTGTTTGCTGGTATAGCATCAACCATTACTTCGGGAATGGCTGCTGGAAGCATATTTGCTGGAATGTACAAGGAACCTTACGATATAAATGACAATCACTCTCGTATGGGTGTTTCTATTTCATTGTTGATAGCTTTTGGTATTATTCTATTTATTTCCAACCCATTTCAAGGTTTGATTATTTCTCAAATGGTGTTGAGTATTCAATTGCCATTTACTATTTTTCTTCAGGTTTATCTTACATCATCCGAAAAAGTAATGGGGAAATATAAAAATAAACGATTTTCAAAGGTTATTCTTTATTTATTGGGGGGAATTGTGTCATTATTAAATATTGCATTATTTGTAAGTTTTTTTTAATTATCAAATTCTATACTTTCCAGCGTTTCAATTCAACATATAAGCGTTGAATAGGTAATCCCATTACATTGAAGTATGAACCTTCAATATATTCTACACCTATATAACCTATCCATTCTTGCACACCATAAGCACCAGCTTTGTCGTAAGGTTTATAGTTTTGTAGATAATAATCAATCTCTTGAGGTGTAATTCTTGCAAAACGAACTTCAGATATAACATGAAATATTCTGCGCTTTTTTAAAGAACTTATACATACTCCAGTAATAACTTGATGCGTTTTACCTGACAATGACTCGAGCATTGCGGTTGCTTCAGCTTTGTTATTTGGTTTATTAAACACCCTTCCTTCGTGCCATACAATCGTGTCGGCTGTTATTAATAAGGTGTTATTTTCCATCATTTCCAAAAATGTATTTGCTTTTTTTTCTGCAATATACATTGGTATTTCTTCCCCAACAAGCTCTTGTGGATATGATTCTTCAACATTTATTACTTTTACCTCAAATGGTAAATTGAGTCCAAGTAAAAGTTCTTGTCTACGTGGTGACTGAGAACCTAAAATGATATTGTATTTTTTAAGATGAGATAGCATTTTTTTAATGTAGCTAAGTAAAAAACTCAAAATTTTAAACAGACATATTTAAAACAGTTCACAATCTGATGTAAAAACAATATGGAGATTTAAAAGTTCAATCTTTTTATTAACTAAACTTCAATTGTGATGTATAATTGAAACTACTCCGAAAAGTAATTTATTAACTTAAAGAGGTTAAGTAGCGAAACCGAGAAGAAATAAAAGTGTTAAAATACGTGTTTTTCAACTTGGTGACTTTGTAGAGTTAGTTCCTGCAAGCCTGTAGGCAGACAAGTTCAAAAAATGGGAATTTGGACTTATCGGAGCTGGCTCATTATTTGATTTTAAAAATTTCAAATATAGTTATTCCAAATGTTTTAGCTTGCAAAAAATAAAACACAAAACCATACATTACTCCAATTAGCATTATAAATTTAGTAAAAGTAGAAGCTTGATGAAAATCAGCAGGTGTGTTGGCAATAAAAATTAAATAACATAAAACAGCAAAGGGTAATACTAATCCAAAGATTATATACCTAAATGATATATTTCCGGAAAATGGGATTAAAAAACCATTTACCAAAAATAATCCGATTACAGTAAAAACAATCAAACTATACAAAAAAAATTTCGTTTTTTTTATGCCCCATTTTATTGGCATAGTATGACATTCCATTTCTCTATCACCTTTTTCATCTTCCAAGTCTTTTATTATTTCACGTATCCAAGTACTTAAAAATGAGAAAAGTGCGAATCCTCCCATCCAACCCATAAATTGTCTTGGAATTGGTGTTTCGAAGATAAAACTTCCGTATTCCTTTTGGAGAAATGCCAATTTTGTAATACCAACTACAAGCACACTAAGGGCACCGCAGAATGCCATTACTAAATTACCCAATATGAATTGTCGTTTATAACTAGCAGAATAAAACCACAATAGACCAGGTACGACAATAAAAATAAATACTATGGTGAAGCTTCGTGCAAAATATGATACAATTAATCCAGAAATCACTCCAAGTCCTGTCAGAATTTGATGAAAAAGCATAGCTGAATGTTTTGATACTTGCTTACCAACAATTTGCTTTTCGGGTCGGTTAATAATATCAATTTTTATATCAAAATATTCATTCAATACATACCCACCAGCGGCAATTAGAATTGTTGCAACAATTAATAGATATAACATACTGTTCATCTTCGTTGCATCAAATCCAAATGTTTGTAGAATTGGAGTTAATACTACTTGTGACATTACAAATTGTAAAAATGCAATAAACAACAGGTTTTTAGGGCGGACAAGTTTAAAGTAGTTATTCATTAATGTTAGAAATTATTAAGAACAAATTTAGATACAAGTGTTGATACATGAATAGATAAGTTCATTATGACAACCTGTAATTACGAAATAATGAGTTTAAATTTTCGTTTGTTGATTTTTTAATCCAAATATAGTGATTTTATTGAATGAATTCGCTCCGAAAATCATTTACAAACAGAATAAACGAAAAATCACAATAATCATTAAGTCTATATATGTTTATCAATTAATTAGAGTGTGTTTTTTTAGTCACAAAAGTGTTTAAAAATTTGTGTATAT
>JACDZH010000211.1 GCA_013426815.1 Paludibacter sp. | reverse complement strand
TGCAAATGCAGCCGGTTTTAGTTATAGTGGTAACGGATGGGATTTTAATCCAAGTATTGGGATGAGTACTACGTTAAAATTTGGCAAGGAATATATGAAAGGTAGCGATAACGTGAAACTTGATCCCAATGACAAATCAGGAAAACCTGATGTTGCTTACGGGGATAATGATGGAATAAAAAAGAAAGCTGATTCAGAGATGAGAAGACCAAGCAAATTGCATCGTATTTATGCTGATGGTACGGAAGGAGTAGGAGAACAAGATGGAGAGTATGTATATGCAATTACTAAATGGAAGGGTTGGAGAGCTGATATCTATTTAAGTGAAGGGGCTTATAAATCTAATGCGTTTTTATATTTAACTTTACAACATGAATATGCACACTTGGTCATTTCTTCTCGTTTAGGTTCTGCAAGAGATAAACAACGTTTGAATAACGTAAATCTAAATGAATATACCGCTTGGAGTGTGACTTACGAACAAGCAAGGATGTGGGGTGTATATGAAAGATTCGCTTCAAATCAGGTTAATTCCTACAACATTGATAATTATAGACCTATTTATAATCCAAATCAGATTATGACTTTTAGAAAAACAATGCCATGGTGAAAGTTATAAAGTATTTATTGATAATAGTCTTATGTTCTGGATGTATTCGAAAAGAAATAAAACGAGATGATAATATTTTACAGTATGTAAATTACTTAGATAAAACATCATTTCCATTCAATTTAAATAATTATAACTTCGAATGCAAGCATGATTCCATTGATATTAATTTCTCTCAAAAATCCAAAATAGTATTATTATCTCATGGAAGGGATGTCTACCTAAATAATATTTATTTTAATTTTACTGTTGATTGTGATAACTTTAGTGATAAATCGATAAAAAGAAATTTATATGATCTTACTTTTGAACATAATCTTGATGATATTTACTGCTCTGGTAAAATAGCATTAAACAAACATATAGATAGTTATATTTTTCTTTTTCAAGACAAAAATATTAATTCTAAATATATGAATTGGTCAAAGATTATTTTAATCAATCTAAAAAACAATCGAATCTGTTCTATTGTGGCATTGTCAGATTATAGTATTGTAAATAAATCAAATGAAAATTTGTGTAGAACATATAGATGGGAGAAAGATTATTTGATACAGTTAAATTATATACAAGTAACAAAATTGTTCTTGTATAGAGAATCTCAAGTGAAAGATTATGATATGTTTCCTCATTTCCCTGATGAGAAAGAGAATAAAATATCAAGATATTTTGAAAAAATAGGAAGAAAAACTTTTCAAACAAAAAAGCTACGCTATACTGTATTTTATATTGATGATGATGGATTTGTAAAATTTAAACCGATTGATAAAGATAATAAATCAATAGAGCTTTTTCTAAAAATGAATGCCGACTGGTGTGCGGAAAAAATATAATCATCAATTTTACCCTCAGTTCGGCGTAGCCCCCGCTGGCGCGGGTCTGTGACCCGTGCCAATCCAGCTGGAGCTAAACCCACAGCTACTGGCGAATTAGCTGAAACTTCAACAAATCCTAATTATGGCAAATATGGTATGACACGAAATGGAGGCGCAAAAGCTCACTACGGCGCTGATTATGCGGGCAAAGAAGGAGATGATGTTTTTGCTATGTACGATGGGAAAGTGATTAAAATAGGCGGCTCTAAGGCATATGGAGAAAACTTTGTAAGAACGTCATCAACTATTAATGGGAAAACATACAATGTAGATTATGGCCATATGTCAAAGAGTGTTGTATCTATTGATAAAATGACTACTACTGCTGGACAAAAAATTGGTGAAATGGGACGGCTTGGAAACTTGGCTGGATCTTCATTTCCAACGCATGTTCATATTGCTGTTTGGCGTCCAGTAAATGGTTTGCAGGGTTTTGTAATGCCTTGGTGGAAGTGATAACAATAAATAACATAATGATGAGATTATATTTTATTTTGCTTATGCTTGCATTTGTTTCCTGTGGTGGGCATTCCAACACGGAATTTAAGTTGCAAAATTCCTTTCAAATTAAACTGCACAATCCTATTTGTATTAATACAAAAGATTGTTTTTATTTTAGTACTGACAGTAGCCTTTATCAGCTCTTTATGTATTACTCAAATGCAGAATGGGAAAAGAAAAAATTGATAGATACAGTAGATTTTAGCCCTTATAAATCAAAGATACATAGCTTTCAATTACACAATAATGAGTCTTACGTTGTTTTATGGGAAACAGAATACGAAATTTATCCTTTAATTTATGCCTACTATATTATAGAAGGGAAAATAGTAAAAATAGGAGAGCTTTTAATTTCTTTACCCTGTCAGTCGTGTGAGAGCTTCGAATATCCAATAAAAGACATTCGAATACTTCAAAATGGAAAGGAAATTGAGATTTCTTTTTTAAAAGATGTAAACTATAAGCCAAAAAACAGTAGAGACTGGCAGTTGTATAAAGCTGGAGTATTAAAATGCATTTTTAATACTGAAACAAACGAATTAAAATACTCCTGTCCACGAGGATATATTGATTAGCTGTGTAAAGTTAGGTAATTGTCGGTGGGATTTGCCCCCCGCTGGCGCGGGTCTGTGACCCGTGCCAATACAGAAAAAGATAAGAAACCTTCTTTTTGAATAGCACAGGTCACAGACCTGCGCTCAATGTCATTAAGTTAAGCATTTAATTATCTGATATTCAGGCATTAATAGTTGTGTATGTGAGATATTTTTTGTATATTTGCTTATAATTCAAATAGTTATCTTATGAAAAAAAACACCTGAAATTATTTTAAATCAGATTAGAAGTAAGGTATTTTCGGAAGATATTGTTTTAAAGTATAAAGTGTCTGAGACTGATTTTACAAGAAAAAGGAAACAATCTTTTCATAGTAGTATAGTTTTTATGATAAATTTCCTGACTAAAAGTCTTTCAGCCGAGATAGAAAATTTTATTCGCTTTATAAGTCAAAATATAAAGGAGAAAGAAATTGTTTGTTTTACAAAGAGCGCATTTGTTCAGTGTCGCAAAAAGATAAAACCAGAAGCATTTAAATATCTTTCGGATAGTTTGATTGAAGAGTTTTATACAGATAATGATGATTCAATAAAGTTATGGAATGGATTTAGGTTGTTGGCCGTTGATGGTTCAAGATTGATCCTGCCTGATACACAAGAACTTGAAAAAATCTATGGCAGGACAAAAAATCAATCGGAAACGGGAGTCGTTCAAGCAAGAATTTCGGTATTGTATGATGTTTTAAACAAGTTTGCAATTGATGGTTCTTTATCCCCCTTATCAACAGGAGAAGGCGTTTTAGCTTTGAATCATTTGGCTTTTGCAAAGGGCAAAGATTTAATTATTTACGACAGAGGCTATCCTTCTTTCAATTTGATTTATGAACATTTTGAGAAAGGAATAGATTTCTTGATAAGGGTTAAAGCTGACTTTAGCAACATAACCCGTGAGTTTTATAAAAGTGGATTATATTCGGATATTGTACAAATAAAACCAGGAAAAAATACAAAGCTTTCAGACAAATCTTATTCTAAAGAGACATCTAAAGCAGTGCGGTTAGTAAAGATTGAATTGCCAGGTGGAGAAGTGGAAATACTTATAACTTCGCTGCTTGATTCAGCGAAATATCCGGATTCGATTTTTAAAGATCTCTATTTTTTAAGGTGGGGAGTGGAAACCTTTTATGATGAACTAAAAAACAAAATAAAAGCTGAGCATTTTTCAGGCTATTCCGGACACAGTATATTGCAGGATTTTTATGCTGCATTATTTGTGTCGAATGTTCAGAGTTTAATTGTTGGAGAAATAAATGATGAGTTGGCTGAGGAATTTACAGAAAATAAATATCAATACAAAGTAAACAACAACTTGTCATACGGCTTTTTGAAGGACAGAATAATTACTTTGTTTTTTTCAGACAAAGAAATGGAAATTATTGTCTCAGAGTTGAAGAAATTGTTTAAAAAACATACTATTCCCATACGTCCGAATAGAAAATATGAGAGAAACACTGATAAATATAGAAAAAGAGATAAGCCTAAAGTGTTGAAAAACATCAAAGATGCAATATAATACTGCTTAACTTAATGACATTGGGCACACGCTGGCACGGGTCTGTGACCCGTGCCAAACTGAAATAAGAAAAAAGCTTTCTTTTGAAATAGCACAGGTCACAGACCTGCGCTAGCGGGTGTACAAGCAGGCGTAACCAGTGACAAACAATTTATCGATTACAACGCTTTCAATAAGGTAAGACAAATATTGCAAGGTATAGACCGTGAACATCTTACTAAAGAATACGATATTAACTATGGTTTAGACGAGCAGCGCATTAAAACCATTTACGACGACATGGCAAATGCAAAATACTACAAAACCCGTTATTTTTTTGGTACTTACGAGCAAGATATTGACGAATTAGGTAATGTAACAAAAACCGATTATATTTACACCCCCGCAGGACTAACTGCAATGATAAAAAATGGCACTGTGTATTACGTACATACCGACCATCTGGGCTCACTGCAAGTAATAACCAATGCCAATAAACAAATAGTAAGCAGTTATGCCTACACACCTTGGGGCGGTAGACTTTTACTCGGTGGAGTAAGTATTACCGACCGTGGTTATACGGGACACGAGCATCTTTTTCCCTTTGGAGGAACTGAAGTTGGTCTTGGGCTGATAAATATGAACGGACGGGTATACGACCCCGTGCTGGCACTCTTCCTTAGCCCGGACCCCTATGTGCAATCACCGGATTTTACACAGAGTTTTAATCGATATAGTTATTGCTGGAATAATCCGTTTAAATATACTGATCCGAGTGGGGATTTTGTTTTTTCTCTATTTTTAGGACCAGTAGGAGTTATTCTTGATGCTGCTTGTTGGGGTGCTGTTATTGGTGGTGCTGGTTATACGGCAAGTGTTGCAATGAGCGATGGAGGTTTTAATAACTGGAAAAGTGGAGACTTTTGGAAATCGGTTGGTGTTGGAGCATTATCTGGTGCCGTTACAGCAGGGATAGGATCTGCTTTTGGTGCTGTTGGAAGTAATGGAGTAATGGGCGAAATTGCAAGAGCATATACTCATGGTTTTGCAAACGGCATGATTTCTGAATTTACTGGAGGTGATTTCATGACTGGTTTTGCTTCGGGTGCATTGGGATCATTAGGTGGTCTGCATTTCAGGCAGTGGCTGGTGTTAAGTTTGCAAGTAGTCTTGTGGGCACAGTAGGTTTTTCTGCTCTTGCCGGTGGTGTAGGTTCTGCAGCAACAGGTGGTGATTTTTGGCAAGGTGCTGCTATAGGGGCTACGGTAGGTTTGTTGAATCATT
>JACDZH010000210.1 GCA_013426815.1 Paludibacter sp. | reverse complement strand
AATGATATAATATTGATTAACAATAGGTTTGATGTTTTTAAGCAGACACTAATTACTAATTTGCATAATCGATTTGTAATCATTTTAATAAGCTTGATGACTTTAAATTTTTGACTAATTGCTTTAAACTTTATCTTTGTAGAAATGTTTAATTCTCAATTCATTAAATAAATTTGGCAAACTACTTTTTAAATTATTTTTTTTTATTTTATTTCACATATCGGAATTTATGACAATTTTTCTTTGCTCGGGTAAAATATTTTTAAGTTTTGCGGTACTGACTATTATATTATTGTTTTTTTGCTCATGTCAGGAAGATGTTTCATTAAATTCACCTAATGGATTGATTGTCATTATAAAAGCAGATGATTTAGGTGATACTACAACAAATTGGAATAGGTTTATGAAAGTTGTTTCAAATTACGAAATCTGTGCAAGTGTGGGCATTATTTCAAGAAATGTAACAACTACAGGTTCAATTTCCGAAATACAGAGAATTTCTTCATTACTACAACCTAATAAATTTCCAATTATCGAGTTTTGGAATCATGGATATGACCATTGGAAGACAAATAATAAGCATGAATTTCAGGGAACTGAATACGGTCTACAGTTAAATCACCTAGATCTTGCTCAAAATTTCTTTTCAAAAAGTTTGAAAATTACCTCTCATACTTTCAGTGCACCATTTAACAGAACTTCAATCGAAACTGCTTCTGCATTGACAAATTTTCCGGAAATAAATGTTTGGATGTGTTATGAAAAAATTGAGAATCAATATCATAACAAATGGAAAGATCCAAAAAAAAGAATTATTAACATATCAGATCAAAGTATTATTTTAAATATTGATTATTTGTATGTTAAGGATTTTCCGGCAGAAAAAATAATGGATAATTACGAACAGGATAGAAAAAAACCATATATACTTATTCAAATACATCCTGCAGTATGGGATGATGAAAGTTTTAAGAAATTTGAAAAATTAATTTGTTTTTACAGGGATGGAAATAGAGCCATTTTTATGACACCATACCAGTATTATAAGAATTTACACAAAATTCAAGAATTTGCAAACTTTTAATACTTCTATCTTCCTGATTGCATTATATAATTCTTCAATTCTGCATTGAATTCAACTTTCTCGAGTAATTCTTCCATATTTAAATGTAAACGATATCGCCAACTGTACATTGAATTTGAAGGAACATTTATTCGTTCTTCATGTGGATTCGTTCGGCGAATGGTATCGGAAATGCCTAATAAATCCTGTATTTGAAAAATGGCCCACATTGCTGGAGAATATAAATGTTGCAATACAATATCACGACAAATCCACCAATCACAAAAATAGGGAGCTTCACCCCAATGACCAAGTTGCGAATTGTAGAATCGTTGTGTAACAACACGATCTTCCTCCCACCATCCTCGAACGGTACTCATATCGTGAGTAGAAGGCGTAACAACTGACATATATGGTGCATTGGAAGGATGAAAGAATTCAAATTCATTCGATTTTGGTGCTCTTTGAACTTCTAAACTCAAAATTCCCAATTCTTTCATCAGGGAAGTAACGCAAGGTGTCATCATTCCCAAGTCTTCACCACAAATCATCATATTGGTTGCTCGTTTAAGTGCCGGTAATTTTTCCATACCGGATTTGTACCATACTGAATCCTGTCGCTGATAGAAATAATTAACGTATAATTCTTTCAAACGATCCTGAGTATAATTATCCAAATCACGAAACGAACGCAATGTTTCCATACCAAAACGTGGGTAAAACTGTGTTCCATGACTACCCTCTACCTCAAAAAAGAGTACATTGGAAATTAAATCGAATAAGCCCCATTTTATACGTTCGGTAAAATGACCTTCGGTAAATAATTTCTCAACTGCCAATTGACTTTGATATTGAGATTTAAGATGGAAAATCCAACCATCTTCAATTTGAAGACAATTGCCTTTTACCCATGAAGCCTCTTCACCAAAAAAATCCCATAAAATAGCATCTGTAATATATGGTTTGCAAAAACGATTATAATCCATCCAAAGTCCTTTCTCAGCAAATTCATTTATATGTAAGGGCGTTGATGGATTTAAATGTCCCATTATGCCTTCAACCTGATTAATTGGAATTTGCCAAATTCGGAAAAATCCCAAAATATGATCAATACGAAAAGTGTCGAAATAATTAGACATTTGAGCAAATCGTTTTTTCCACCAATCGAATCCTGTACGTTCAATTGCTTCCCAATTATAAGTAGGCAATTCCCAATTTTGTCCTTTCACAGCAAACATATCAGGTGGAGCACCTGCTTGCATGTGCATGTGAAACAATTGAGGTGAGACCCAGGTATCTACACTATTTCGATTTACACCAATTGGAATATCACCTTTAAGCACTACACCATGATTGTGAGCATAAGCTGCTGCATCCGAAAGTTGGATATGCAAATGATATTGAATGAAGTAATTTACGGCAATATCATCAAAATGTGGTTGTTCGGGTGATGAAAATTCTTTAATTTTGACTTCGTCATATCGGGCAAAATCTTTCCATTGTCGATAATCAAAAGTTCCAAATTGATCACGTAACACACAATAAGCGGCATAAGGAGCTAACCAAAACTCATTATTAGCAAAAAAAGTTTTGAAGTCTTCATTTTTCAAGAATTTATCTTTTTGTAAAAGATATAATTCTTTGGCGTATTGTAATTTGTAATTTATAACTTCCAAAAAAGGAACTAAATCCAACATATTCCATTCTGTTTGTTTTGTTTTATTTACTTTTTGCAAAGGGTGCGTAGATGGAAGTTTTCCCATTTCGGGAAGATTTAAAAAGAGAGGATTAAGTGCGAAAGCTGAAATAGCAGCATAAGGCAATACATCTGCATCGGTATGTGTTCCAATAGTATCGTTGAGTGGTAGCAACTGTATTAATTTCAATCCAACTTTTTTAGCCCAATCCACCAATAATTTTATATCGGCAAAATCGCCAACACCCATATTTTTCTTTGTACGAATACTAAAAACAGGAAGACTTACACCTGCACCTTTCCACGAATTATTTGCTACACGCAAAAAAACATCTGAAAGTTGAACATAAGTTTTCTTAGAATTAATAATTGGAGCAATGTGATCTGATCCCGACTCAAAATAGCGAAACTGCTTGTCTTCACGATCATAAATACCATATTTATAATGAACTTCTCCTTTGGCTTTACTTAAATCGACAAATGCAGTCCACCAATTTTCATCATCATGACCCATGATAATTGGTTGATTCGTAGACCAATTACCCATAGCCTGACAATCACCGATCAAACATAATGCCTCATTTTTTTTCAATAATGGTGCTTTTACTTTAAAAATATGTGTATAATTTATTGTAGACTTCGAGTTAATTTCTGTATAATTATCACGTAACAAAACTTTTTGAAAAGGAGTTGTAAGAAATACATTTTCAATACTTCCAGGTGAATTCCAAGTATCGAAACAGAAAAAATGATCCATTTTTGTTGAATCTAATGCTATGAAGCGGTCATCACCCCATTCCTCGATATATTGGCCATTTTGCTCAAAGTATAAAATGTACTTATATTTTAATATGAAAGGCTCCCTCTTGTTTACTTCAATATCGACATACCAATCTTCGGCATCTTGAAAGTTAAGTGCTATTGCTTTTGTATTTTCTCCATTTCCAAATTCAGGGATATTACCACTTACCATCAATCGCTGACCCCAGTATGTAAAATAAGGAATTTTAAAGTGTATTTTCATAGTATTATACTGTTTTTGAGCAATGGATAGAATATTTTATAACTGAACCAAAAGTAATGGTTAATTCACAAAATTAATTTTATCAAGCTAAAAAAAACACAATATTTAATTTCAAACGTTTGCGGAAAAAAATTATTCTGCTACTATGATTGAGTCTCCTCCCAAAAGCCAGTATTTGCACAAAGCATACACAGAATTGACAGATTATCAATGAATATTCTTTCATTATTATTTATAGTTGTTTGAAATTTAAAAATATTTGGGCTTTATAATTCTTGTGTTTTTTCGTTTATTCTGTTTATTTTGTGTACTAAATACTCATTAATTAATTGTGTTGTATTGAATTTTTCACTTATAAATATTCATGCTTTTTTTTAGTTTTTACGTGACCATAATAAAATTAAAATTCGTACTTTTGCAAAAAATTCTCCAACTCTTAAAACACTTCATTGTATGTCAGTTTCAACTAATCCTTTTAAAGTGTTTTCGGGCACAAAAAGTCGTTATCTTGCTGAGAAAATTTGTCAAAGTTTAGAGTGTCCTCTTGGAAATATGAAAATCGAGCATTTCTCGGATGGCGAATTTTCGGTGTCTTATGAGGAATCCATTAGAGGTCAATACATTTATTTAGTTCAATCCACTTTTCCCAATTCTGACAATTTAATGGAATTACTTTTAATGATAGATGCAGCCAAACGTGCTTCAGCTTATAAAGTAATTGCAGTAATTCCATATTTTGGTTGGGCACGTCAGGATAGAAAGGACAAACCCAGGGTTTCAATTGGAGCTAAACTTATTGCCGATATGTTGAGTGTTGCTGGTGTTGACAGGATTATTACGATGGACTTACATGCTGACCAGATTCAGGGTTTTTTCAATATTCCTGTAGACCATCTTTATGCTTCAACTATTTTTGTGCCTTATATTAAATCCTTAAGATTGAAAAATTTGGTGATAGCATCGCCTGATGTTGGAGGGTCAAAACGTGCCGGATCATATTCAAAACATTTGGGAGTTCCAATGGTAATTTGTTATAAAACACGCGAAAAAGCCAATGTGATTGGTGAAATGACCATTATTGGAGAAGTTTATGGAAAAGATGTAATTATATGCGATGATATGGTTGATACTGCTGGTACGCTTTGCAAAGCCGCAGATTTAATGATGGCTAAAGGTGCCAGAAGTGTCCGTGCTATTGTATCACATGGTGTCATGTCCGGTGAATCTTCTGCAAGAGTCTGTAATTCAGCATTAACCGAAATAGCATTTACAGATTCTATTCCTTATGATACAAATTTATGTTCGAAAGCAAAAATACTCTCCATTTCGAAAATGTTTGCCGACACCATATATCGTGTTCAAGAAAACAAATCGATAAGTGAACAATATTTACTTTAATTTTTTTAACTTTAATCATCTTAATATCAAACTATTAAATTAAAGGATATAAGGTTTTTTTTCAAACAATTTTTAAGCATATATTTTTAAAATAATATTTTCCTTATTATACTCAGAATCAAAATTCTATCTGTATTTGTATTAAATTTTAATTGAAATTAGTTTATTTCAGACTCTATAATAATTATTTGCAAAAAATTTTTCATCATTTAGAATTATTATTTAAAAAATATCACTGTTGTCCGGTAAAAAGAATTTTGATTAGATTGAAAAAAGAGGAGCCAAT
>JACDZH010000209.1 GCA_013426815.1 Paludibacter sp. | reverse complement strand
CCACCCTGGTCATCGCCCACCGTCTGTCCACCATCAAAAATGCCGACCGGATTATCGTGATTAAAAACGGGTTTATTGTGGAGGAAGGCAGTCATGAGACTCTGCTTGCACTTCATGGCGAGTATGAATCGTTGTATACCATTCAGTATCAGGATTGATGAACCTTTTGAGCCTCTTGCAGAATGGGGATTTTTTGTCCACAAGCCGTCATTCCAGGGAAGGCGGGAATCCAGAACACGCTGAATTTACGAAACTGTATTCTCGATAAAAGCATTTGGAAATGGAGTGGTTACTTTATAAGAACCTCTTTCATAAAAGATTTATTTTCCATTAGCCAATATGCGGCAGATTTCTTATGCGTTCTTGTCGTTTTTGGGCAGCCGTTTTTCGACAGCAATACTCAACCATTCTTGATCAGTATCAACTCACCAAGTACTCTCACCTGGTTTCAAACACAACAACACAGTCCTATATTCCATTAGGAAAGATTGAAAAAAGTTATTTCTTCAATCATAACTTCCCGATGCAGACTTCATCATCTTAACCATGGCCTCAATGACCTGTGCAGGGGAAAGCATAAGGAGGCAGTCACTTTCGCTTGCGATGTGCTGTTTGCAACCCTCTTCCATACAAGGGACGCAGTCCCCATCTCCTTGAAGGAGTGCCACATTATTAACATATTGACTGCCGCGCATGACAAATGGATTGTTTGCTTCTGCGTACTCTTTTGGCCAAGGTCCCCATTTAACTATATTCGTCGGTCCGTAAAGGGCAACTGTCGGAACCCCCAATGCAGCGGCCATATGGGTCACTGCGGTATCTGGACCGACATATATACTTGCCTGACTGATAAGGAAAGCAAGCTCCGAGAGCGATAGCTTGCCAGCGATGTTTGTTACTCCTCCTGGCATCTGCTGCTGAAGCGCTTCAATATAGGCAAGCTCAAGCAAATCCCTTCCTCCGGTCAAGATTATGCTTATCCCCTGAGTATGGAGCCATCGGGCTACCTCCAGCCAGCCATCTCGGCGCCACATTTTGTAACGGTACTTTGGATATATGTGCATGACTGCATAGGGCTTCGCTACGGCGCTGGGCAATAAACGCTCAACGCGTTCGCGTTCAGCCGCTTTCCACTCAACCACTACATTGTAACTTCTCTGAATTCCCAACAGGTCAGCTAGAGCCAGGTTCATCAAAACAGTATGAGTATTTCGATCATCAAAAATTTTTCCTTTTGACAGCAAGAGTCGTTTCCATAAATTTTTTGCTCCGCTTGAAATAAACCCGATGCGATAGCGACCAGTGAGCCAGGCATAAAAAGTTGGTCGGTCGCCGGGAAGGGTTGATACGGCGAGATCGTAGCGTCTTATCAGCGAGAACAGTATTCCCAGATGGGACTTGTCTTTCGCATTCTCTGGAACAATAATCACCTTCCGCAGATCAGAATTGGCTGACAGAACGCCCTCTGTTCCAGAAAAAACCAAGACGTCAATCGCAGCGTCCGGCCATGCCAGCTTCAGTGAACGGATTAATGGCGTAGTTAACAAAACATCGCCAATTCGCCTGGTAACGATAACTAGAATGGATTTTGGAGGTTTCAAAGATATTGACTCGCCCCTTTATTGGCCAGAATTCTGTGGGATGCGACCAACTCCTCAAGCCGCTGTTTGTTTTTCTCAAAAGAAACTCTGTCGTTTTCCTTATGCCAAAGGTGAATAACAGGCGCTGCAAAACGGGCACTTTTACGGTATATTCCTGAGCGAATGAGGCGAATGGTCAGATCAGAATCCTCAAGCCCCCATCCTGAGTATGTCTCATCAAAACCGTTAACATTCAGAAGATTTTCCCTCCAGGCCGCCAGATTGCAAGTCATGGCCCCCTGCCAACGACGTGCGGGGAGTTTACGCAGCAACCCCGGAACAGGCAATCTGCATAACGGAAGCCAGCGGTTAACATCCCCCCGGAGAAAAGCCACAAACCATTTGCGAACAGGCCAATGGTTTACGGATAAACCCTTCTCAAGAACTCTCCGGCTCATTATTTCGCTAAGCAATATCCGATTCCCTGTTACAAACCACCCTCTCTCCGCCAAACTCCGGTGGCCAGATACAAAGTTAGGCATCGGGATACAATCACCGTCCGTGAAGATTACATAATCAGCTTTTGTCTGAGCCAAAGCACGATTACGTATTGCCCCAGCCCTAAATCCAAGATCGTCCTGCCAAACATGGCTCACTTCAAAATCTGCCCGCTTTTGGAAGGAATGAATGGTCTTGGCGGTTTCCGCTCCGGAACCATCGTCAGCCACTACAATTTCGAAATTTACGTCCTTCTGTGCCAGGAAACCTTCCAGTGAGGCTGACAATGCATCGGTGCTATTATAAGTGGTTATTATAACAACAATCTTCATTGTTTTTTTTCCGTCAACAGCATGAGCTTCAGGTAGCGGTAATAGGTTCCTTCGGCATTCGACACTGCCAACATGAAACCCTCACGACCATCGAGGAAACCCAATCTCACCATATACGTTTGGAAAAAACTCCATAATCCGTGAAGGACCGCCTTAGAGAGGTTGCTACGTTTTCCATGCTCATGCATCATCTTGGCCCCGATTGTGGAGTAACGGTTCATTGTCTCCAGAACCTCTTCCATATCCTCGAAGGCTTCATGGATAATAGGATGTTTCAGACGCCCCAGAGATCCGTCCACCATGATACGTTCATGAATAAGATCGTCGCTAAAACGAGCTGATCCTTTACGAAAGAGACGCGTTACGTAATCTGGCCACCAGCCGCTATGTTGCATGAACCGTCCACAGTAGCTGGAACGGCGGGGAATAACAAAAGCCGAATGTGTTTCCGGATTGGTCATCACATCTTCTATCTCCCTGCGTAACTCCGGGCTGATCATTTCATCAGCATCAAGAGAGAGAACCCATTCTTTCGTGGCCAGTGCAAGTGCCCTGTTCTTTTGTGGTCCAAAACCAGGCCAGTCGTTCGTGTAAAAGTTGTCCGTATATTTTCGGCAGATCATCTCCGTCCTGTCGGTGCTGCCCGAATCAACGATGATGATCTCGTCAGCCCAGGAGACTGAGGAAATACAATTGTCTATGGACGTTTCTTCGTTTTTAGTGATTACGATGACAGTGAGGGACATGACTTGAGCCTTTGATCGCTGGAGGATTTCCACCCAGCAAAAAGAAGAGCGCTCATCCATACATAAAAGAGCCCTTCTGTGTGGTCTATAAGAGTAGAGGTTACAAAACTTGCCGACACAATCAAAATAACAAGGCCTCTTGCTGCATGGCTATCAAAACTGACTGGAAGCAATGCCGCCATTCTCCACTGGACTGTAAAGAGCCAGAGCATCAACGCCAGACCGATGACACCTATCTGAACAGTTACCATCAGGTATTCATTGTGGGGGTTATGAGAAGTTTCCATTTTTGTATCTTTCACCAGCTTCGCATAAGCCTCTTTAAAGCCACCCGTTCCGACTCCCAAAAGAATATTTCCGCGAATCAGTCTCAAACTGTTGGTCATAAACTCCAAACGATCCCCTGTAGATGTATGATCCGACTGGCCTGGCTGCCATTGCATTGCTTCTTTGTACATTAATAAAACACGTTGATGGGGGGCTGAAGAAGGCAACTTATATATGGTGCCGAAAAGAATCAATATTAACAAAACGACAAAGCTCAGACCTCGCATATGCCATTGAGAAACAATAAAATATATTACAAGTGCCAACGCAACAATATAGCTCGTTTTGCTTCCAACCATAAAAAACACATTATATAATGCGGCAAGAGCAAGCGCCCCGCAGAGGATACCTGACGGTTTACCCATGTTCTGACGGGCCTTAAGCAGAAAGAGATAGGCTCCGTAAGACATAAGTAAACTGTGGGTTATTCTAAGTTTAAACACAACGGGTTCGTTTTGGTCGCCCTTAAAAATATGTTCGGGCACTATAACCCCCATCCATATCAAGTATGACAGGAGCACCGTCAGGCTTATTGCCGCAAGAAAACCCCAGATGGCATAACTTCGACGCTTTTCCTCTTGAAATAGCGGAATCATAATAAGAAGCAAGAGGAAATTAGCCGCTTTTTTGAGTGATCCCAAAGCATCTTGCCAGGATGCGACACCATAAAACAATCCCAGAACATACATCCCAAACAATATCAGGGCAGGTAAAACAATCGGATTATCCAAACTAGCACTTATTCTCTCTCTAAAACGCCCCCCCAAAAGCCAGAGTGCCATGAGTAAGACCAGTAAAATATTATCCAGTGTGGTTGAAACAGGAATCGAAAAACCTATGGCGACAGCAATCCAGCCTGTCCATTTTTCTTTACTGAGAGTTTTCATTACGTGTTTTTAATTGTAAACATTTTTCATCATTTCTCCGCAAAACCGATGAGAGACTTTCGTAAAGAAGGGATTCCATCCCTCAGGGCACTTCCCATTGAAAGTAATCTTTCCAAGCCTTTCCGATACCGCCTTGATTTCAGGAAAGTCACTTCGATATGCTGAAAGCCGGCTGCATTCAGGAGAAGTTGCAATTCATTTTTTGTAAACTCTCGATTATGGCGGGCAGGATAAAAAGACATCCCTTTATAATGTTCGGGAACAGCATGAAGGTAATGCTCCGCGTAATCAAAGGTAATGTGTTTGCCCCTGATCATTCGACTCCGATTGTGAAAACAGACGGCATTTGGGACATCAATCTCAATAATTCCACCTGTCTTCAGAACTCGCTTCATTTCTTTCACTGCCGGCAGGTGAGAGTGAGTAAAATGTTCCAAGACCTGGCAGCAGACAACACCATCAAAGTAATCGTCTTCATACGGAAGCGGATCAATTTCAACATTACATTGTTGAAAGCTGACAAATTTTCTACGGTACGCATCCGGATATTTTTGAGTCTGATCAAAGAAATCCACCGCATGACATTCGTGACCTAACGAACTGAGCAGAGAAGAGAGCATTCCGTGACCGGCCCCTACATCGAGAATACGAAAGGCATTTCTTAACTTGAAAGCAATATCACAAAAACGATCAATGCTCCCCTCAAAAAGATCATCCAGCTCGATATTCCCAGGAGGATAAAGTTCTCCAGAAGCGCGAAGCGACAAAGCCTTTTTCAGAATTTCTCTTTTTCCCATGATCATTTTTCTATCAATATCTCATTTTGATCGAAAGAGTCTTTTTCTGCGTCTAACGTTAAGAACCCTTTTGTCATTCTTAAAAAATAGCGGTAGAAGCAAATTCAGCAATTACGGCATTCGTGCCATACAGATTATTTTCTTGTTTTTTTGCAAGAAAATAATCTGCGAAAGGCACTTAACCCGTTCATCGGGGTTAGTTCTTTCCTCAAACAACTGCAAGTATCACTCTTAAACATTTCGACTCAACACCTTCGCTGCTGCCTCCACCACCTGATCAACGGACAGCTGTTCCATGCATTCAT
>JACDZH010000208.1 GCA_013426815.1 Paludibacter sp. | reverse complement strand
TTCTTTATGAGAACTTCCCTTTTTTCTGTTTTATTTGTCGGTCAGTAGTGATTTACTAATATCAATAAAAGCGAAATTAGACATTCTGATGCTGTTATGAGATTACTAACTTATTTTAATTTGAATGACCCTAAAATTAATGAATCCGGTAAATTCACAAATTCAAACATTCAAGCCCTTTACGATCAACTTACCGCAGCTTGTTCTACTGCCGATTTAGCATTGGCTACAGGTGCATATATCGAAGAATATGATATTGCAGACTTGAGAAAACTCCTATTGGAATCTCAAAATGATGATATAAAACAAGTTTACAACAAATTATTGAACGGTTCTTATCATCATATTAAAGCATTTACTAAAGTTCATAAAGGTAGAGGTATTACCTATAACCCGAAAATTCTTACTATAGCAGAATTGAATGAAATACTATCAAAATAAAACATATCTTTAAAATAAAAAACATATTTCGGCTTTGGCAATTCCAAAGCCGAAATCATAAATAATGCTATTTTACTGATATAATTCAACATTTCGCTGAATACATTTTTATTATATAACTAAATAATGTATTTTTGAAAAGTATTAACAATTTTAAAAAAATAAATATGCGAGTAAGAAAAAATATTGCTACCAGCGATGAAGGGTTTCTATTTAATCCTACAACAGGTGATTCGTTTTCGACAAATTCCATAGGAGCAGAAATAATATTGTTAATGAAAAAGGATATTCCAATGTCAGAGGTTGTGGAAACAATTTGCGGTAAATATGATGTTGATGAAGCACTTTTTGAACGCGACCTCGAAGAATTCAGTATGCAACTCAAAGGTTACAGCATTCTTGAATAGTTGCAATAAACTTTTAAATTTCAGATTAATAACACAATCAATGAGTAAACTTTCAACTAATTATTAATTGCTAAATCTGGTAACTAAACTTCATCTTCATAGTGGTATAATAAACTTACAACATTATGGAGAATCAATACAAAAAATGAAACAAAATAGAAAAATAGTAATCGGTGTTACAGGTTTAAATGCTATTGATAGTCCCGGACCAGGTGTTGCAGTAATACGTACTTTACGCGATTGTAAAGATTTTGATGTACGCATTATCGGACTCTCCTACGAATCACTTGAACCGGGCATTTATATGCACGATTTTGTGGACAAAACGTATCAAATCCCATTTCCCTCGTCAGGAACCTACAGTTTAATGAACCGCATAACCTATATTCACGAAATTGAAAATTTAGAACTTATTATCCCAAATTTCGACGCTGAATTATACAATTTTATTAAACTTCGTGATACACTTAAATCAATGGGTATTGCAACCTTTATGCCTGATCTACATCAATTTGAAGCTCGCGATAAAGTAAAACTGTTTGAGTTTGGAAAAAAGCATGAATTTTATATACCCAAAGATAAAATAATTCACGAGTTTAGGGAATTGAAAAAAATTGAAAATGATTTCGATTATCCACTTGTTGTTAAGGGAAAATTTTACGATGCTATTATTGCTAATTCTATGGTGCAAGCAGAAAAAGCATTTCATAAAATTCAATCTAAATGGGGATTACCTATTATTATTCAGGAATTTATCAAAGGAACAGAGATAAATATTGCTGCATTGGGCGATGGTGAAGGTAACACAATTAGCGTAATACCCATGCGTAAACTTTATATTACAGATAAAGGGAAAGCTTGGGCAGGAATTACATTGGACGATGAGAACCTTATTGAACTTGCCCAAAAATTTATTAAAGTTACAAAATGGAGAGGTGGTTGTGAACTTGAAGTAATGCTCAATTCAGATGGAAATCCTTACATTATGGAAGTAAATCCACGTTTTCCTGCTTGGATTTACCTCACAGCAGCAGCGGGTCAAAATCAACCTGCAAGTCTCGTAAAAATGGCATTGGGTGAAAAAGTTAAACAATTTACCAAATACGAAGTAGGAAAAATATTTGTCAGATATGCTTGGGATTTAATTACTGACATTGGAGAATTTCAAAAAATTTCAGGAACAGGAGAATTATGAAAGCTCCCTAAATCCATCAAAAAAAGGGAACTTTAAGACTCAATTTCATAAAATAAAACATTCATTACTAACAATAATTTCCAATTTCGTGGAATTAAAGTGGTTTAAATCATGGAAAAGAAAAGATACGAAAGACCGTATATCATAAAAATGAATACCGGTCTGATGAATAAATTTGGTACAAGGTCTGATAACGAGCCAGTTACACACATTGAAAGTGTACCTGTAAAAAGCTTAATTAGTGATTATGGTTCACCACTTTTTGTGATTTCAGAAAAACAAATCAGAAGAAATTATCAGAATGCAACTCGCATTTTCAAAATGCGATATCCGAAAATTCAGTTTGCCTGGTCTTATAAAACCAACTATATGAATGCAGTATGTCGGATTTTTCATCAAGAAGGTTCGTGGGGTGAAGTTGTTTCGGGTTTCGAGTACGATAAAGCACTGGGAAATGGTGTGCCCGGAAATAAAATTATATTCAACGGACCTAATAAAAGTGATGAAGATTTGATAAAAGCATCGAAAAACGACTCACTTATTCATATTGATCATTACGATGAACTTTATTCATTAATCAGATTGAGCGAGGAAATTAATCTTAAACCACGAGTGGCAATTCGTGTGAATATGGATACCGGTATTTATCCAAAATGGGACCGATTTGGATTTAATTTTGAAAATGGACAGGCTTGGAACGCTTTGACGAGGATTATCAATTCTGATAATCTTGAACTAGTTGGTATTCATTGTCATATTGGCACATTTATGCTTTCGGCAGATGCTTATGCTATTGCAGCGCGTAACTTATGTGAATTAGCATGGAGTGTAAAAGAACGCTTTGGTAAAATGGTTCAATATATCGATCTTGGTGGCGGTTTTCCATCCTCAAATACCTTGAAAGGAGCTTATTTACCTGGTTCAGATACTATTCCTTCTATCGATCAGTTTGCCGATTCTATTACTGATGTTATTTTGGGTTATGGTTTCAAACAAGACGAATTACCATTGCTGATTCTAGAAACCGGTCGCGCATTGATTGACGATGCAGCTTTTTTACTGGGAACTGTATTGGCTACCAAACGTTTGTCGGATGGACGACGGGCTACAATAATGGATTTTGGCTTAAATTCGTTGTTTACATCACTGTGGTATGATCATAAAATTAGTCCCGCTCAAAAACTTGGAAATCAAACCGAGGAAATGGTAATGTTTGGACCGCTTTGTATGAATATTGATGTTGTGCGCGAAAGTATTACTATGCCAATGCTTCAAAAAGGTGATCAGGTAGTGGTACATAAAGTTGGTGCTTACAATATGACACAATGGATGCAATTTATTACTTTGCGCCCTAATATAGTGCTGATTGACAATGATAATAAAACACATATCATTCGTAAAGCCGAAAATCTGCTATATATTCAGGAACTGGAAGAAGTACCGGAACATTTGAAATAGAGCCATTCTTTTAGATAATTTGAGATTGATTTTATACAAAAATATAAAAAGTGATGCAATTTAAATCAACAATTATTACACTTCAAAACGAAATTTTTCCAGGAATACTTAACAGTTATTCTATAATATTTTTTCTGGACAATAAGATATTGGCAGTAACAATTATTTTAGTAAGCTTTTTCAACTTTTGGGCAGGATTTAGTTGGCTTATAGCTGTGATTTTTACTTTATTTATAGGTTACTCAATGCATCTTGATAAATTGACTCTACGAAGTGGATTATATAGTTTCAATTCATTATTAGCTGGAATGGATTTGGGTACATATTTCGATCCTAGTTTTGTTTATTTTAGTTTACTTGCATTATCGTCATTGCTAACACTTTTATTATCAGTTAATTTAGCTGGATGGTTTTACAAAATGAAAATTCCATTTCTAAGCATTCCTTTTGTAGTAGCGTTTTGGTTTATTTTTTTACCTTCATCCCATTTTCAGAATTTAGGACTGACACAAAGAAGTATTTTCTGGATAAACGAAATGTATGCAAAAGGTGGAAATAATCTACTTCAGTTATTTCAAACCATTGACAGTTTTCAAATCAATAAGCTGGTTGACATATATCTACGATCTATCAGTTCAATTTTCTTTCAAAACAATCTGCTTGCAGGTTTGTTAATTACAATTGCTTTGTTGTACAGTTCTCGTATTATGTTTTCGCTCTCCATTATTGGTTTTTTATCGGCATATTTATTTGCTCACTTTACAGGCTATGTTGCTTCAAGTATCAATTACTACAATATTGGCGCAAATTATATGATGGTGGCATTTGGGATTGGAGGTTTTTTTCTTATTCCATCAAAACAATCTTATTTATGGACAATTTTATTAATTCCACTCACATCTTTAGTATTACTTTTCTTTTATAAGTTATTGGTATTTATCCAATTACCAGTTTTTTCACTTCCATTTTCGTTTGTAACTATTCTTTTTATCTATTTTCTGCACTTGAGGACCAATGCTTATCGACTTGTTATTACGCCATTACAGCAAAACTCGCCAGAAAAAAATCTATATTCTTTCAATAACAACAAAGATAGATTAGCTGGTTGGAATTATCTTCCCATTCACTTACCATTTATGGGACAATGGACAGTAACACAGGCACACGATGGGAAAATAACACATAAAGGTGAATGGGGAAAAGCTTTTGATTTTATGATAACAGATAGTGATTCAAAAACTTACCGCAACAATGGATATTTACTAAACGATTATTATTGCTATAATAAGCCTGTATTAGCTCCTGCTGATGGTATTATTGAATCTATAACCGATAATGTTGATGATAATGAGATTGGGAAAGTTAATACATTAAATAATTGGAGTAATACCATTGTTATCAGACATTTAGATGGATTGTAAAGTCAGATTTCGCACTTGCGGAAAAATTCTTTTAAAGTAAGCAAAGGTGAGTTTGTTAAACGTGGTGATTTGCTTGCACATTGTGGAAATTCAGGTCGATCGCCAGAACCTCATGTACATTTTCAAATGCAAACCTTACCCATTGTTGGCGCAAGAACCATCAATTATCCTTTTGCGTATTTTTTTAAGCAGAATGATAAAAATGATATAATGATGCAATTTAAGTATCCCGAAAAAGGAGATATTATAAGCTCTGTTTCATTCGATTCGTTTTTATACAATGCATTTAATTTAATGCCGGACGATTCGATAGAAATGAGTTATAGTCTCAATGGAAATATTGAAAAAAATGTTTGTTGGGAAACATATACCGATGCATATAACCAGAAATATATTCATTGTGCCGAAACAAATTCAACTGCCTATTACGTAAATGATGGATTTATGTTTTATTTTACAGCATTTTATGGTAATAAAAAATCTTTACTTTATTTTTTCTACTTATCAGCATATAAAATTTATATGAGTATCGGGTGTTGTACCTAAAGAAAAAAGTTTACATTTGTCT
>JACDZH010000207.1 GCA_013426815.1 Paludibacter sp. | reverse complement strand
AAGAACCACGCTGAATAACAGCGATATATAATATTAATCGAAATAAAGTCTAATACAAAAAAGGCTTAATGCAAAAGATTTTTTCACAAGAGCTACGCTTTAAAGATGACAATGGAGAAGAGTTTGCGGAGTGGGAAGAAAAGAAGTTGGGGGAAATATGTGTGATAATTATGGGGCAATCTCCAAGTTCGACTTCGTACAATACCGATAAAATTGGTATTCCATTAATTCAAGGGAATGCAGATATTCAAAATAGATTTTCATTTCCAAGGAATTGGACTACTGAAAAAACAAAAGAGTGTAAAATTGGAGATTTAATCTTGACAGTAAGAGCACCTGTTGGAGCAGTTGCAAAATCAATGCACAATGCTTGCGTTGGTCGAGGTGTTTGTGCTGTTAGAAATAATTCAAGTTCTAATTTAGAATTCATTTATCAATTCTTACTCGATTATGAAACAAAATGGGGCAGTTTAGAACAAGGAAGCACTTTCACAGCAGTTAGTGGTGTTGAAATTAATAAAATAAAAATCAGTACTCCAAACCTTGCCGAACAAACCAAAATTGCCAATTTCTTATCAGCCATTGACGAAAAAATTAATCAATGTGGTGTGCAGATAGAGAAAATGGAAGGTTGGAAAAAGGGATTGTTGCAAAGGATGTTTGTGTAAATTATTTAATAATAAAAGTAAAATGTGGAAATGGTTTAGAAAAAATATATGGTCAATAATTGCAATAATTATTTCAATTGTTTCATTGGGATTTGACAAATGTCAGAGCGATAAAATTGACAATCAACAGTACGAACTAAGTGCAATCAATTATCGACCATGTTTAGTTATTGATACCATAATGTTTGATTCTATTTCTTTTAAAATCAAAACAGCAGATTTAACAGGTCAGGTAAACGATTCAACGGGATTAATTACTGCCAAAGGTGATATTTTTGTAAAAACAAAGATAACAATTAGAAATACAGGTAATTCAAATGCAAAAGTTATTTTAGTTGCAACTGTTGATACAATATGTGGTTTGAAGAAAATAAGGGATGAATTATTTTCATTAAATTATAATTTTTTCCCTGATAGCATAATCATGGAAAGTCCCTATTACATTGATATAATGCCAAATAAATGTTATGATTATATCATTAATAATAAATTTTCAAATTTTAAAGAAAATAAGATTGAGCTCCATTTTTTTCTTTTATATGAAAACGAAATTGGACAATTATTTGATTCTTACTGCTGGGTTAAATTAATACATTCTGAACTAAATATTGACATTAAAGGAAATGAACGAGAGAAATCATATATCATTAATAATGAGATAAAGGATGTAAAATTATCCTTCCAGCAGAATGAAAGCACTTATTTCTCAACGGACATTTACAATTTGGAAGATAATATGAAGATTAAAAAATTTCTGAAAGAATATGCTAAAATGCAAGGTGTTAAATAATTACTCATTAAATTCCTTCATTAATTATGCTTTATCATTTAGAGTATCAATTTGAGAATTAACAGGGCAATAAAATATGTCGGAGAGCCAAAGTAAGCATTATATTTTCAGAGATGAATCGGGTTGGGATTCTGATAACCAGTACGGAAGTCTTGCAAAGGTTTCAGGTACTTACGTTCATACCTTGGAACTTCACAATGCCTTACTAGGAATACTGAATCAGCATTCAAAAAAAGAAATCAAGTTTAAAGACATACATAATCATAAGACAAAGCAGATAGCCAATGAATTCCTGAATACAAGTTTTGAATTTCTAAACGCTTCAAAAATAAAAATCCACGTAATAGTATGGGACAAACATGATTCCAGACACAAGGTTCAAAATAGATGCGATGTTGAGAATTTGAAGCGGATGTATTATCACAACATGAAATCACTTTTAAAAAGCTGGAATACAGAAACTAACTGGCATTTTTACCCTGATGAATTTACTGCAATTGATTGGCAAAATGATGTTGTAAAATATATCGAAAATACACGATTATATCCCGATAATGACATTCAACAAAAGTTGTTTGAAGTGTTTGAAAATGTGAAGTTTCCCACAATTAAAGGCGTGAAAGAATTAGATTCAAAAGAATTTCCAATTATTCAATTAGCCGATTTATATGCAGGTTTAGTTCGGACTTCAAGAATGGAATCAGAGAATTTTAATAAATGGTGTTGTAAGCAAAATGAAAAGTTACAACCTTCGTTATTTGAGGAGAATATTGAAGTTGAAATATCAAATTCGTTGCGACCCAAATTTGAATTAATGCATGAGTTTAGAGAAAAATCTAAAACGTACAAATTAGGTGTAAATTTTTCTAAATCAAATTATTTTACAACGTTTCACGATAAACGAAATTTGTCAATCTGGCATTATGAGCCTCAGAGTGAATATGACAAAGCTCCAATCAAAATAATGAAATAGAATGTCCAAACAATCCGAAGCCATATTAGAAGAACAATTGGTGGCGCAACTACAACAGTTGGGTTACAAATATTCGCCTATCAGCAGCGAAAAAGAGTTGATTCAGAATCTGCAATCGCAGTTGGAAAAGCATAATAATATCACCTTTTCGGCAACTGAATTTGAGAAAGTGCTGAATATTCTAAGTAAAGGTTCGGTGTTCGAAAAAGCCAAAACTCTACGGCAAAAACAACATATTGTTCGCGACAATGGCGATAACCTGTATTTTGAGTTTCTGAATACCGAAAAATGGTGTCAGAACCAATATCAGGTTACAAACCAAGTTAGCATGGAGGGAAAATACAAAAACCGCTACGATGTAACCTTGCTTATCAATGGTTTGCCATTGGTACAAATAGAACTCAAACGCTGCGGATTGGAAATGAAAGAAGCCTTTAATCAGGTGAATCGCTATCAACGGCATTCGTTTGGTGCAAATTCGGCTTTGTATCAGTACGTTCAGATATTTATTATCAGTAATGGCGTAAATACAAAATACTACGCCAACAATCGCAACCAAAGTTTCAAGCAAACTTTTTTTTGGACTGATATAAACAACAAACGGCTTACCAACATACTCAACGGTTTCACTTATTCGTTTCTCGACCCCTGCCACATCAGCAAAATGATTTGCCAGTACATTGTTCTAAACGAAGCCTATAAAATTCCAATGGTGCTCCGCCCTTATCAGTTTTATGCGGTGGAAGCTCTGATTGAAAGAGTGACAAATAGCAACAAAAACGGCTATATTTGGCATACCACAGGTTCGGGAAAAACATTGACTTCGTTCAAAGCCAGTCAGATTCTGATGAAAATGCCCTAAGTGCATAAAGTGGTTTTTGTGGTGGATCGTAAAGATTTGGATTACCAAACCACCAAAGAATTCAACAGTTTTAGCGATGGATGCATTGATGGAACAGACAACACCACCAATTTAGTTAAACAGTTTATTGGCACTTACGTTGACAAAAAAGGCGAAGCCAAAAACTCGAAACTGATTGTCACCACCATTCAAAAGCTAAACACCGCCATTAGCAAATTGAAGTACGAGGGCAAAATGGCTGATTTGAAAGACAAGCGGGTTATTTTCATTTTCGATGAGTGCCACCGCAGTCAGTTTGGCGAAACACACAAGCGCATTAAGGAATACTTCAATAATTGTCAAATGTTCGGCTTTACGGGAACGCCCATTTTTGCCGACAATGCCAATAAAAACGAATTGGGAAAACGAACCACCAAAGATTTATTTGAAGATTGCCTGCACAAATATGTGATTACCGATGCCATTAAAGACGAGAATGTGTTGAAATTCTCGGTGGAATATGTTGGGCGATACAAACACAAAGACGGACGAGAAACCAACATTGACATTGAGGTAGAAGATATTGACACCAATGAATTGATGGAAGATGAAACCCGACTGAATAAAATAACGGATTACATTATTGCCAACCATAACCGCAAAACGCACAGCCGTGATTTTACAGCCATGTTTTGCAATAGTAGCGTTCAAACGTTGATTAAGTACTACGACATTTTTAAACGAAAAAAAGAAGAAGACAAGCACAATTTGAATATTGCCACCATTTTCAGTTATACTGCCAACGAAGATGATGCTGATGCCAACGGATTTTTGCCCGAAGAAGTTTCGGTGGTGGAAGAACCACAAGCATTATACGGTTTACAGGCGCATAGTCGTGAAAAATTGGACGAATACATTGAAGACTACAACAAACTATACGACACGAAATTCAGCACCCGTGACAGCGAAAGTTTTTACAATTACTACAACGATATTTCCAAGAAAGTAAAGGAACGTAAAATTGATATTCTGTTGGTGGTAAATATGTTCCTTACAGGTTTCGTCAGCCAAACGCTCAACACCATGTACGTGGACAAAAACCTGAAATATCATGGATTGATTCAAGCTTATTCTCGTACAAACCGAATATTGAACGAACAGAAATCGCAAGGAAATATAGATGCTTTTCGTAATCTAAAAACCCGCACTGACGAAGCTATTACACTGTTTAGTAATAAAGAAGCTATTGAGGTTATCATTATGAAACCTTATGAGGATTACACCGCCAAGTTTGACCAAGCTTTTGATAAATTGATGGAAATAACGCTTTCAACCGATAGCGTAAGCGACTTGGAAAGCGAAGATGACGAACTGAAATTTATTCAGGCTTTCCGTGATTTGATGCGAATTAAGAATATTCTTGCTGCATTTTCGGACTTTAAATGGGAAGATTTGAAAATGTCGGAACAACTTTTCAATGACTTTCAGAGTAAGTACCTGGATTTATGGCAGAAAGTGAAAACCGACCATCAAAAAGAGAAAGTTTCGATTTTGGAAGATGTGGACTTTGAATTAGAGTTGATACACCGTGACGAAATCAATGTAGCGTACATCATTCAGCTCTTAATCAAGCTAAAATCGCAGAAACAAAAGGACACGACCAAAGCAGAACAAGAAATTTTCAACTTGCTGAGCACGGAAACAACGTTGCGTAGTAAACGAGAATTGATTGAAAAGTTTATACAAGAGAATTTAGCTGCCATTGACGATACAGAAGAAATTGCACCGGCATTTGAGCAGTATTGGAGTGAAGAGCAACAAAAAGCATTTTCGAAACTCGTAACTGAAGAGAATCTCTCCGAAGAAAAAACAGAGAAATTGATTGAAGATTACTTGTTTGCCGAACGAGAACCTTTGCGAGACGAAGTGCTGGAACTGATTGAAGGAGAAAAACCGAGCTTATTACAGCGCAAAAAACTTGGCGACAGAATACTAAAGCGACTTATGGACTTCGTGGACACATTTATAAAAGGAATGTCGACTTAATCCACGCACTTGTCGGCACATTTGCAATTCGCACAAATCAACGCACAAATCAAAAATTGCAAAAGAGCCGCCAAATCAACGCACGAAAAAGACCGTGCAACGTTGAAAGATTAGCTCGACAACCAACGGCCAGCTGCCAACACACGCCTCGTATGTTTTCATAATATTTCAAATTGAGAGAAAATTGAGATAT
>JACDZH010000206.1 GCA_013426815.1 Paludibacter sp. | reverse complement strand
CCGGGGCAAAGGATGACAGCAGGGACAGGGAAGTGAGGGCAACATTGAAAAATCGATGAGATAACAGGAGGTAAGGAGAATAAAAACTCTGTTGCTTCCCCGAGGCCAAGGCCTCTCTTTTCTGGTAGAAACAAGCAGGTTTTCTTCTGCTTTATTCTTTTTTCTCCCTTATTCGTCCTGCCACCTCCGGCTACTCCTGCCGCAACATTGACCGAAGCGACGTTGAAATCTCATACAATCTCAACGTCCTATTGCGTTAAACGTCAGATTCTGTATCAATTTGGCTCTGACCCCTTTTTTACCTGAACTGTCATACCCCTCATAAATCCCATAAAGAAAGTTTCAACAAATTTGTTTGCAACCCTTGACTTCTTATCCTTATCTGATAAATTGCAAACAGAAATGTTGCCAACAGTATTGTTGTCAATTCTACTCAAGAGAATCTTATGCAAAAGAAACTGGTGCAGGCTCATGGCAATTGGGTTGAAGGGGATCGCTTTTGGGACAGGGAAAGTGACACCGCGCTGATGATTGAGAAGCTGGACGAAGGTGCCCACATCCTTCTGGTCGCCCAGCGGCGGATGGGTAAAACGAGTCTTATGAAAGAGGTCAAGAGACTCGTAAGCGATCGTTATACCTGCTTGTTTGTGGATCTGCAAAAAGCTTCCAGTGCCGAAGACGCCATCGTGGAAATAAGCATTGCCCTTAAGCCTCACACAACGCTCTGGGGCAAGACAAAGGGATTGTTTTCAAATGCGCTCACCATGCTTGCCGAAAACATAGAGGAGCTGAATCTTGGAGAAATTGGCATCAAACTGCGCGCCGGACTCACCACCGGCAATTGGAGCGAAAAAGGAGACTCCCTGTTTTCAATCCTCGCCGCGTCGGAACAGCCGGTTTTACTTTTGATCGACGAAGTCCCGCTTATGGTTAACCGCATGTTAAAGGGTGATGATTTCAAAATCACCTCCGAGCGAAAAGCAAAAGTCGATGAATTTATGTCCTGGCTGCGGAAAAACAGCCTGGCGCATCAAGGGAAAATAAGAATTGTGCTGTCAGGCAGCATCGGCTTTGAACCGATACTTCGTCAGGCAGGCCTTAGCGCGACGATCAACAACTTCCAGCCATTCGACCTGAAACCCTGGGACGATGGAGCCGCCATCGGCTGTCTTCAGGCACTTGCCGCGGAGTACGGAATTCAGTTCGAAGACAACGTGGAAGCGGTCATGGTAAAGAAACTGGGATGCTGCATCCCCCATCATGTCCAGATGTTTTTCTCGCATGTTTATGACAGATGCAAAAGAAGGGGCCGGATGAAATTCTATCCGGATGAAGTCAACGATATCTACGAAAGTGAAATGCTCGGCATCCGGGGCCATTCCGAGCTTACCCATTACGAAGACAGGTTGAAGATCGTTTTAGGCCCGGAAATTTTCACCATGGCCCTGGAAATCCTTTCCGAGACGGCAGTGACAGGCTGCCTGACGCGACAGGCCCTTGCAGCCGTTCATAATGGGTATGAATTTGAAGGGAGAAGCGCTCTCTCGGCATCGGAGGAAATTCTGCGGGTGCTCGAACACGACGGCTATATCAAGCGGGCCGGCGGCGGATATGTGTTTGAATCGTATCTTTTGCAGGATTGGTGGAAAAAAAGATACGGCTACTTTCATGTTCCTGTCCTTGAGCGGGGGATTGAGCCATGACAAAGCGTCACATGAAATACAACCCGTCATTTCTCACTGAAGAGGAACTCATTGATAGCTTTGTGGTCCGTCATTCTGACCTGGAAATTATTGTCGGGATAATTGGCGAAAATGTTACCGATTCGAACCAGCATGTGCTGGTGATCGGCCCACGTGGCAGCGGCAAGACGACCCTTGTACACCGGGTTGCTGCTGAAATCGAACAGAATATGGAACTGCGGGACCGCTGGTACCCTGTGATCTTTTCGGAAGAAAGCTATGAGGTTGTCTCTGCCGGTGAATTCTGGCTTGAGGCCTTGTTTCATCTCTCAGAGCAAGTTGGCGATGAGAAATGGAGACGCACTTATGTTGAGCTCAAAGAAGAAAGTGATGATCAGCGGCTTGCTAGCCGCGCGCTTTCGCAATTGATGGATTTTGCTGACAGTCGGGGCAAGAGGATTCTTTTGATCGTCGAGAATCTCAACATGCTCCTTGGCGACCTGCCCAGTGATGATGAGGCGTGGAAAATACGTCATACCCTGATCAATGAGCCAAGGCTGATGTTGCTGGCCACCGCGACAAACCGATTCGAGCACATTGAAAATTCATCGCAGGCCATGTTTGAGATGTTCAAGATGCAGGAACTCAAACCCCTTGACGATGATGAATGCAACCGGATTTGGGAACAGATCACGGGGCAGAAACTGCTTGGCGAACGGATAAAGCCGATCAGGATATTGACCGGAGGCAACCCCCGTTTGCTGACCATTATTGCCAAATTCAGCGCCCATCGCTCATTCCGAAAACTTCTGGATGAACTTGTGGATTTAATCGACGACCATACCGAATATTTCAAGAGTCATCTCGATAACCTGCCGCCGATAGAAAGAAAGGTCTATCTAGCGCTTGCCGGATTATGGGATGCCTCAACCGCCCGTGAAATAGCACAGGCCGCCAGGTTGGACGTCAACAAGACCAGCTCGCTCTTGAGCAGGCTTATAAATCGAGGCGCTGTTGTGGTCGAAGAGCATGAAAAAAAGACCAAATGGTACGTGGTGGCGGAGCGGATGTACAATATCTACTACCTTATGCGCAGGCGGGGCAAACCAGCCGACCGGGTCAAGGCGACAGTAAAATTCCTGGTGAGCATGTATGACACCGAATCTGCGGCGCGCCTTATATCCGAAGAGGCATGCGGGCTCTCCCCAGAACTCCGCCGTGACCATTATCTTGCCTATGAAGTGGCAATAAATGGAGTTCAAGACCGCCAACGCATTGAAAAAATTATTGCCTGCACGCCGAAGAACTTTCTCGAGTCGCCTTACCTGAGTGAAACATTAAAAAACTTCATGGTAACAGAGACCAATTCGGCACCAGAGGCAGAACATACCGAGCAAGTGGATGCCGAGCTGATGAAGGCAAAAGAGTTAAACAACAAAGGTGTTAAGCTCTTCAAGGAAGACAGCTATGAGCAGGCATTGCTGTCTTTTTCTCAGGTAATCGAAACATTCAGCAGTACAAAAAACGCTACTCTTTTATATGAAGTGGCAAGGGCCATGTTTGGCATGGGAATTACCCTTGACAAGCTCAATCGTCCGGAAGAGGCAATTACAGCCTTCGACGAGTTGATTGCCCGTTTTCCTGCCGCAACCGAGCCGGAGCTGCGCGAGCGGGTGGCAGTGGCCATGGTTTTGAAGGGCATCACCCTTGGCGAGCTCAATCGCCCGGAGGAGGCAATTACTGCCTGCGACGAACTGATTACCCGTTTTGCTGACGCAACCGACCCGGAGCTACGCAATCAGGTGGCAGGGGCCATGCTTTACAAGGGCATCAACCTTGGCCGACTCAACCGCCCGGAGGAGGCAATTACCACCTACGACGAGATGATTGCCCGTTTTGCTGACGCGACCGAGCCCGAGTTGCGCAAGCAGGTGGGAAGGGCCATGGTTAACAAGGGCGTCACCCTTGGCCAACTCAACCGCCCGGAGGAGGCAATTACCGCCTACGACGAGATGATTGCCCGTTTAGATAACACAACCAAGCCGGAACTGCGCGTAATAGTGGCAGAGGCTCTGCTTTACCGAGGAATATTATTTGAAAAACTCAACAAATATCCCGAGGCTGAACATAGCCTTCGGAAGGCAATTGAATTTGCACCCGACTCAACTGAGCCTGACGGAAAATTAATCGACTTGTTATTGAAGATGCCGGAAAGACATGATGAGGCCCTCCAGACAGCACAAGAAATAATCGGAAAGAAACCGGATAACTCCAAGCTGCTGAACAGTGTTGCGTGGGCTTTCTACAAGCACAACGAATTGCCCATGCTCTCACAGGCAGAAAGGTGGGCGACAAAGGCAGTCTCCCTTATGCCAAATAATGTTCGTGCGCACCATACATTAGCCTGCATATTGAGTGCCCTTGGCAAAGGGACGGAAGCCTTGGAGCCAGCCAGAAGATATATCCAGGATATATCTGTCGTTGAAGATACAATCGAAGATGCAATCGAGCTTTTTGTGGAACTTGCCGCATCAGGATATGCCAAGGAGGCCCTTGGAATACTTGTGAACTCTGAGGCGGAAAAGCATCTTGAGCCTCTGGTCGTCGGATTAAGGCTGTATATTGGAGAAGACGTTAAGACTGCCCCTGAAATCAGAGAAGTGGCAAAAGACGTTATGAACCGGATTAAAGAACGGGTTAAAGTGCGAAAATTGAACAACAAATAATCTGAGAGCCGAAGGAAAAACGCTCCAAACAAGAGAAAAAAGGGTCGATTATTTTCTGGCCCAACGCTCAAGATCTATAGATAAAAAACGCCAAACCGGGCAAAAGTAAAAGGGTCTAATTTTCTCAGACCACTCGACAAGAGTGAAAAAAATTGGTTCTGGCCCGAGGCCAAGGTTTCTCTTTTCTGGTAGAAACAAGCAGGTTTTCTTTTGCTTATTTCTACCATTGAATTCAGCTTTTTATCCTTGACCCTTTTTCGTCTTTCTGGTTCCCTGCTGATGTCTGATTCTTTTTATTTCCATTTTTCGTGCCTTACAGATTCTATTCTTGTTTTTTTTGCAGGAATAGAATCTGCCAAAGGCACTTATCCCCTTCATCGGGGTTCGTTCTTTGTCTATTAACTCGGGGAGTTTGTAGCTGAACATGCCCAATTCGACCGTTAATCTTGGTGATGTGCCGCACGCCATCCAGCTGGCACTGGCCCCTGTTTTTCTGCTTACCGGAATTGCCGGTATGCTCAATGTGATGGCGGGACGTCTTGCCCGCATAATTGATCGGGGCCGAAACCTCACGGGGTCCGAGGCGCAGGAGCCAATTGCTTATTCAGAAATCGTCAAACTTGAGATTACAGGCCTGGAGCGAAGGCGGCACTTTGCCAGCTCTGCAATCACAGCCTGTAACTTCGCTGCCCTCCTGGTCTGCACCGTTATTGCCGCCCTTTTTATCGAGGTGCTTTTTCAGGTCGAGCTGAAATGGATCGTCGGCATCCTCTTCACTGGTTCAACCCTGGCCCTGGTAATCGGCCTTGCATACTTCCTCCGGGAGGTTCACCTGGCCACGCAGACGGTGCGTATCAAGATTCCGGCTCCCAACCATTAAGCCGCCCCGGCGCGCCCCCGGCCATTGGCGCAGGATGAACAAACCTGTCCAGGCAAAGAAATATTCTCGAGGCAGGGCCAATGACGGACCCTTCCACCGGCCTTCCACATATCCCCTGAAGGAATACCCATGATTCTGGATGTACTGGAAAACGCACCCCGTTACCTGGCACTCAACAGCGGCTTTGCCAAGGCAGTGGAGTTTCTCATGGAGCCTGGGTTACCGGATC
>JACDZH010000205.1 GCA_013426815.1 Paludibacter sp. | reverse complement strand
TAATTTTAAAATAATGTATCAATGATTTTATAACTTATATAATGTCTATTATAATATTTTATACCGGACAACAATGATTTTTTTATAAAATCACAAAAGTAATTTCAATTTCAATAATATTGAAAATTGTATCAATTTTTCCAAAACAAACTTGAATAAGGTAAAATAAAACGTATAATTTATATCATTTTTTTTCAAACAAACATGAAAAATTAGTTTTAGTGATTTTTCGTTTTATTATTATAAAAAACCTCTTAAAAGTGTAAAAATAAGTATCTTTGCAAAAAAAATAATGAATTTATGTTTTCTGCAGAAATAGAAAAATTTATAAAAAAAGGAAAATATCCAACGTTTAGACCCAAAGCAATTTTCTTTGATATGGATGGGGTTTTGTTCGATTCAATGAAAAGTCATGCATCTGCGTGGGTTGAAGCTTTGAGGAAGGTAGGTCTTCCATTTACTGAATATGAGGCATACCTGAACGAAGGGCGTACTGGTTCTTCGACCATCGATGTAGTATTCAGTAAAGTTTATGGAAGAAATGCCACCGATAACGAAAAGCAAACCATTTATCAATTAAAAACTAAATTTTTCGAAGCTTGTCAAAAACCAAAAAGAATGCCCTATGTATTTGAATTACTAAAAAAAGTTCAAGCACAAAAATTGGAAATATTCGTTGTTACAGGGTCAGGGCAATCCAATTTGATTGATAGTCTGGAAACTCATTTCCCCGGAGTTTTCAACAAAGATAAGATGGTAACTGCTTATGAAGTTAAACAAGGAAAACCCCATCCCGAACCCTATTTGAAAGCGTTAAAAAAATCAGGTTTTGAAGCCTGGGAAGTAATAGTTATAGAAAATGCTCCTTTGGGTATTGAATCTGCAACAAAAGCCGGATTGTTTTCTATTGGAGTAAATACAGGACCATTAGAATCAAAAATACTAACTAATAGTGGAGCCAACCTAGTTTTTAATAGTGTAAAGAAATTATATGAACAATGGGAGGAATTTTGTAATATATGTAATTAATTTGAAAATACTTTCCCTTATAAAAACATGAGAAAATTACTAATTTTTACGCTGTTTACCTCATTAATAGTACCGTGCAACATTGCATTATCAAACCCTGATTCACTTAAATTCACACCAAAAATTGAAGGATGTATTCGAGCAAAATATGAATATAATCAAAGCGTAGAAGCACATCGGTTTCAGGTTAGAAATGCTCGATTTAGTATACATGGAAATTTTGATCCGATTGTTTCATACAAAGCTGAAATTGATTTATCTGATGAAGGAGAAACAAAAATGTTGGATGCATTTATTCAATATAAACCTGTATGTTGGTGGTCATTTACGATTGGTCAACAAAAAATCCCCTTTAGTACTGATAATTTACGTTCACCACATAATTTTTATTTTGCCAATCGTTCTTTTATTGGGAAACAATTATGTAATGGTTTACGTGATGTTGGTGGGACTTTATGCTTTCAAAGTAAAATAGGCGTTCCTGTTGAATTCTATACCGGAGTTTATAATGGAGATGGATTATACAATCAGCAAAAATGGCAAAGAATTCTAAATTATGCGTTTAGAGCAGTTATATTTCCTTTAAAAAACACTAATTTGGCATTAAATTTTAATTCCATTCAGCCAGAAAATTTACGAATGAATTTATATGATGCAAGTTTGTTTTTTAATACAAAAAGTTGGCACATTGAAACAGAATATCTGTATAAATCTTATGCCAGTAATTTATTTTCTCCAACTAATGGATTTTCAGTTTTTGCTTGCTATAATATTTATACACCAAAAAGTAAGACTTTTCAAAAGATCTCGCCACTTATCCGCTATGATTCCATGTCAGATAATAACAAAGGAATAATTTCTAACAATGGTATTTATATAACTGATGATATCGGTCGTGCACGGATTACAGGTGGAATTACATTGTGTTTCTCAAAACCTTTTTCGAACGAGATCAGGATAAATTACGAACAATATTTTTTAAATAACCTGGTATTGAATACTGAAAATAAATTTGTAACTGAATTTGTTGTTCGTTTCTGATAAAATGCCTTATTATGTATCCAAACAAAATCAATATTAAAATAACTTGTATAAAACGAGCATTATTACAGGCATATAAACCTAAGTACATTGCCAATGTTTATAGGGGTTAAGTTTCATGTGCTCAAAATAAAAACTAAAATATAATCGCATGAGAGTAATAAAATATCCGGCTCGTGAAACATGGGCTTCGCTACTTACCCGCCCCTCTTTCGATAGTACTTCGTTGTTTGAAACGGTACAAAAAATATTGGATGATGTACGTTTTAATGGTGATAAAGCTGTAAAAAATTACGCAAAGTTATTTGATAAAGTAAGTATTGATGACCTGGAAGTTACGAAGGAAGAAATGCTTGAAGCCGAAAAACTGGTTACAATAAATCTGAAACAAGCTATCGAAATGGCTCGTCGTAATATCTGGAAATTTCATTCTGAACAACAACAAGAATTACCTGAAATTCAAACCTCGCCAGGTGTGTATTGCTGGCAGAAAGCCATTGCCATCGAAAAAGTAGGTTTATATGTTCCGGGTGGTACAGCTCCTTTATTTTCAACTGTTTTGATGCTTGGAATTCCGGCTCAAATAGCAGAATGCAAAGAAGTTATACTTTGTACACCTCCCAATAATGAGGGAAAAATTCATCCGGTAGTACTTTATGCAGCCAAAGTGGCAGGTATTCATCGGATTTTCAAAATTGGTGGAACTCAAGCAATTGCAGCCATGGCTTACGGAACAGAATCTGTTCCAAAAGTGTATAAAATTTTTGGGCCCGGAAATCAATATGTTACCGCTGCTAAGCAATTGGTTTCGTTGCGCGATGTAGCCATTGATATGCCGGCAGGTCCATCGGAAGTGGAAGTAATTGCTGATGATTCGGCTAATCCGGTTTTTGTGGCTGCTGATTTACTTTCGCAAGCCGAACATGGCGTAGACAGCCAATCAATCTTAATCACTGTCAGCGAAAATTTGGTTGAACCTGTTTTGGAACAAATTGAATTGCAACTGATACAACTGCCACGCAAGGATTTAGCCCGAAAGGCATTGGAAAACAGCAAAATTATTGTTCTTAAAACTTTGGAAGAAGCGGTGGCAATGACCAACGAATATGCTCCCGAACATCTGATTATTTCAACCCGTTATTTTATGGGTGTGGCTGCCAACATTGTGAATGCTGGTTCAGTATTTTTGGGCAATTATACACCCGAAAGTGCAGGCGATTATGCCTCTGGAACCAATCACACATTGCCAACCAACGGACACGCTAAGGCATATAGTGGTGTGAATTTGGATAGTTTTGTACGTAAAGTTACTTTCCAACAAATTACTCAAGAAGGGCTTACAAACCTGAGCAATGCTATCATTTTAATGGCAGAAAACGAAGAATTAATGGCGCATAGCAACGCGGTGAAAGTCAGGTTACAAGAGGAAAAGGAAGTGGAAGAACGCTTGAGTAGTCACAGACGATAGTTTTTTTAGTTAACAGTTGACACTTGAAAAATTGAAAAGAAAAATGAACATAGAAAAACTTTTAAGAGATAATATTCGTGAACTTCAACCCTATTCTTGTGCTCGTGACGAGTTCAAAGGCGAAGCATCTGTGTATTTGGATGCGAATGAAAATCCTTACAATGCACCTTTCAACCGCTATCCAGATCCGTTGCAATGGGAAGTGAAAACTCAAATATCAATTATTAAAGGTGTTCCCGTCGAAGATATTTTTTTGGGAAATGGCAGCGATGAACCTATAGATTTGCTGTATCGTGCATTTTGCGAACCTCGAATCGATAATGTGGTAGCAATTGAGCCAACTTATGGCATGTACAAAGTAAGTGCGGGTATCAACGATGTGGAATATCGAAAAGTTTTACTTGACGAAAACTTTCAATTCTCAGCCGACACATTATTGGCAGCTACTAATTTGTACACAAAAATAATCTGGCTTTGTTCGCCTAATAATCCAACAGGCAATAGTTTAAACCGCAACGAAATCATAAAACTCATTACTTCGTTTGATGGAATTGTTGTATTGGACGAAGCTTACATTGATTTTGCAAGTGAAGCTAGTTTTGCCACTAAATTGACTGAATATCCCAATTTAGTAGTTTTACAAACTTTTTCAAAAGCCTGGGGAAGTGCAGCCATCCGTCTTGGAATGGCTTTTGCCTCCACCGAAATTATTGCGGTGTTGAACAAAATAAAATATCCGTACAACGTAAATATTCTTACTCAACAGCATGCTTTTAAAGCATTGAATAATGCCGAACAAGTTAAAAAATGGGTGGAAATATTGCTTGACGAACGTGCTGTTTTAATTAGTAAATTAAAGGAATTGTCTATTGTACAACACATTTACCCCACCGATGCCAATTTTGTGTTGGTAAGAGTAACTGATGCCAATTCCATTTATCAAAGCCTTGTAAATAAAGGAATTATTGTACGAAACAGGAATAATGTTTCTTTGTGCAATGGTTGTTTACGAATCACAGTTGGAACGCCCGAAGAAAACAAGATTTTGTTGGAAGAACTGTGTAGATTTTAAACCAAACTACCACTCAATAACTTCAGTTTATGAAAAAAGCCATTGTAATTGGAGCCACATCCGGGATTGGGCGCTCACTTGCCAAATTGATGATTGAAAATGGTTATTTTGTTGGAATTACCGGAAGGCGAACACCATTGTTAGAAGAAATAAAAGCTGAAAGTCCCGGGAAATATTTTATCAAAACTTTCGACACCACCGACACACAAAACATTGCAAATCATCTTACTGAACTGACGTTGGAAATGGGTGGCTTAGATCTATTGGTTATTAGTTCGGGTACCGGCGATTTAAACAACAACCTTGATTTTGATATCGAGAAACGAACCATCGACACCAATGTAAGTGGTTTTACGGCGATAGCTGATTGGGCATTCAACTATTTTGAAGCACAAAGATACGGACATCTGGCAGCCATCAGTTCCATTGCCGGACTACGCGGAAGCAGTGGAGCACCATCTTATTCAGCAACAAAAGCTTATCAGATAAACTATCTCGAGGGATTGCGACAAAAAGCACATAAAACTTCTTTACCAATTTATATTACTGATGTTCGTCCGGGGTTTGTAAATACCGAAATGGCAAAAGGCGAAGGTCAGTTTTGGATAGCTCCGGTTGATAAAGCAGCAAAACAAATATTTCAAGCTATATACACCAAACAAAAAGTGGTTTATATCACCAAACGTTGGAAGTTGATAGCTATAATAATGAAGTTATTACCGGGCAGAATTATCGAGAAAATGTAATTTTTGTCTTATAATGCACTCCGAAAAGTAATTTTTGAACGCAATAGTAATGGTCTTAATATAAAGTCGTATTTTAGACAACATATGGTACATCCCGAGCATCGGGAGGTTCATATATAATAAACGACATATATAATTACGCATATAATTTGTATCTTTGCAAACCA
>JACDZH010000204.1 GCA_013426815.1 Paludibacter sp. | reverse complement strand
ACTATAATACAGCTTTTTACAAAATGAAGGCTCGAAAACTGTCAAAGTCAGGAGCGGATACGTAAAGTCAACCCTCAAACAACACTTTTTCCTATTTGGGGGGCTTACTTTTGAAATAAAAACAAAAATAGGGTTGAAAAGACCTTATAACAACAATAAATTTTTAAATACCGCTTTTAGCGGACAACAATGATTGTTTTTAAATTCTTACAAAGTCGTTCCGAATTCACTTACCCATAGTTCCCCTCTTTGTAAGGGTTAGGGGAGGTCATATTTATTCCATTGTCGGTCATTGGCTCGCTGGCAATTTGGCTATCTATAACATTACTTTCCTTATATAGCGGATCCATATCTGCTTCGTTATCCCATTCTAAAGTGTCAAAACTAACCCTGACACTATTGAAAAGTGAAACATCCTGTAATTCCTTAAAAATCCCTGTTTCTAAGTACGGATTCATATCAAACTCCCTTTTTTCACCATTAGCAAATGTAAGTATTAAATAGTAGTTGGACAGTGGTTGTACATTTTTTACTGTTAAACACATATTCAACTATTTTAATGATTCAATTTTAAATGGTTTTTCACTTTTGGAGCATAGTTCATTCTGATAATTATCCCATAAAACTTTGAGATTGTTGGCATACTGTTCAGTATATATATTATGTTTTGCAAAGATATAATGAATTAAGAGAATTGCAATCTATATTTATTAAAAAAAATGGTACTACTAGAATTCGTGTGGGTATTACGACAATTAACAATTAATAAACATATGGCACATCCCGAGCATCGGGAGTTCCACATAGACATAAAAATTAAGAAAATAAATGTTCACATAGTTTTATATATTTTCTTTAAAAAACCTATAAAATGGATGCTTAACAATTTGATATGTATAACAATAACGAAGTTATTGTACTATGTGATACTTTAAATTTTGAGAAGAAATTATGTGATTCTATTGTGAAAAAATATGTCTAACTCCCAATGCTCGGGATGTGCTATATGTGCTTGATTTTTTAAATTAACCATCAACCCACACAAAAGGTAGTAGAACCATTAATTTTAATTCAAAATGCATTTTTATAAAAAAAAATCCGTTAACTAAGAAAATAATTCTGTTTAACGGATATTCTTTAAACTATTAAGGAACAACTTATAACTATAAAATACCTTCTATCAACTATTTTGCAAAGCTTACTGCTCTGGTTTCTCTTATAACAGTAATTTTTACCTGACCCGGATAGGTCATTTCATCTTGTATTTTTTTTGCAATATCGAACGATAATAATTCTGTTTCTTTATCATCAATTTTATCTGCACCAACAATTACACGAAGCTCACGCCCCGCCTGAATAGCGTAGGTTTTTAATACGCCGGGATAAGATAAGGCCAATGCTTCCAAATCGTTTAGACGCTTGATATATGCTTCTACAATTTCGCGTCGAGCTCCGGGACGTGCTCCAGAAATTGCATCACAAACCTGTACGATAGGGGCAATTAGTGTTTCCATTTCCACTTCGTCGTGGTGCGCCCCAATGGCATTACAAATATCAGGTTTTTCTTTGTATTTTTCAGCTATTCGCATCCCTAAAATTGCATGTGGCAATTCCGGTTCATCATCTGCCACTTTGCCTATATCGTGAAGCAAACCTGCACGTTTAGCCTTTTTGGGATTCAATCCGAGTTCTGCAGCCATTGTGGCACATAGATTGGCTGTTTCTCGGGAGTGTTGCAATAAATTTTGTCCGTACGACGAACGATATTTCATTTTTCCAACCAGACGAATCAATTCTGGATGTAAACCATGAATACCCAAATCAATAGTTGTACGTTTACCAATTTCAACAATTTCTTCCTCCACTTGTTTGCGAACTTTAATAACGACTTCTTCAATACGTGCAGGGTGAATACGACCATCGGTAACCAATTGGTGTAACGACAAACGGGCAATTTCGCGACGCACAGGATCAAAAGCAGAAAGTACAATAGCTTCGGGAGTATCGTCAACAATTATTTCTACTCCGGTTGCAGCTTCCAAAGCACGAATGTTTCTACCTTCACGTCCGATTATCCGTCCTTTAATTTCGTCCGACTCGATATGAAAAACTGTAACTGAATTTTCGATGGCTGTTTCGGTAGCAATACGTTGAATACTTTGCACAACAATTTTTTTGGCTTCCTTGTTGGCAGTCATTTTGGCTTCCTCCATAATATCGTTTATAAACGACATGGCATCGGTTTTTGCTTCCTCTTTCAATGCTTCCACCAATCGTTCCTTTGCTTGTTCGGCTGATAAACCTGAGATTGTTTCGAGTTGAACATGTGCTTGATGGTTCAAATGTTCCAATTCTTTTTTCTTAATTTCAAATCCGGCTTGTTGATGTTCCAATTGTTCTTTGAGTCCATCTACTTCATTGGCTCTTCGTTGCACATCGCCCTGTTTTTGGTTCAGCTGCATTTCTTTTTGCTGAAGTCTGAGTTCTATTGCTTGAATTTTTGCGTTTCGTTCCTGAACTTGTTGTTCGTGTTCGGCTTTGAGACCAATAAATTTTTCTTTTACTTCAATCAGTTTGTTCTTTTTGAGCAGTTCAGCCTCTCCTTCTGCTTCCTGAATTGCTCGTTTGTTGAAATATCGCAAAAGGACAAAAGAGCCTCCGGCGCCCACAACAAGAGCAATCAATCCTATCAATATGCTTTCCATTTTGTGAATTTAAAGTTGTTAATTAATAATTGTATTATCTGTAATTTTAAATTTATATACAAAAAAACGCATTCTCATTGCAAAAAAGTTACTTCCAATTTATATGAAGTCTTTCCAAAACAATGTAATGCGGAAAATTATGTATATAAAATATGATATGTCTTACTATTCCTTATTTAGTAATGCTTTTAACTCGTTATCCAATGATTGAATTTTTTCAGCCAAAGGAACGATGTCATCTGCAAATTCCTGCTTCGAAACCATAACTGCTAATTGGTATGCTACCAGAATAAGTATATCTTCGGTAGAGTGCTGGTTGTATTTTCGCTGGAAACTATCCATCTGTTTCACCAACAATTTTTCGGCTATGCGATACAATTCCTCGTCTTTACGAGCAATACGTAATGGCAATCTTAATCCGCCAATTTGAACATTTATTAAAAAAATATCGTCTTTCATACGCTCTATTCATCAAGTAGCGCTAAACATTTATCAATTTCCCGCACCATTTTACCAATTCGTTGTTTGGAATCGTTTTTTTCAGATTCAGTTCCGCACAGATTTTTAGCAATTTGTAAATGGTCGTAATTTTTTCGAAGTTCCAATACTTCTTTATGAGCACGCATTAAATCAGTTTGTTTTCGGTCTAATTCTGCTTGCAATATAGAGTTTTGTTCGTACAATAACCTATACTCCGAGATTAATTTTCGCAGTCTTTTCTCAAATGCGTTTATAAGTTCTTCGTATCGGTTTGTCATTTTCAAAAAAAATCTACACAAAAATACGCTTTTGCTTTGAAATAAGAAAATTATTTGTGAGTTATTTTAATAATTGCAATTTTAGCAAAATTTTAAGCTAAAATGGAGCAAAATTTATAAAATTAAAAAAAACGAATTATATTTATTACAAATTATGGGTATTTTTTTTCAATGAAAGCAATATTTCTTCCGATCTCGCCAATGCTTGGTTAATGTTACTGCAAACATTTTCTGCACCCAAAAGTTCTACTATTCCGTTTTTAATTAACACCGCTTTAACATTTTCGTTTACTCCGGAAAGCAAAATATGAATTTTATCTTTTTGGGCTGATTGAATTAAGTTAATTAAGTTATGTGCACCTGTAGAATCCATAAATGGCACTTTACGCATACGAATAATTTGCACTTTTGGTCTGTCGCCGATTACTTTCATGGTTTCTTCAAATTTGTTAGCAACTCCAAAAAAGAACGGTCCTTCAATTTCATACACTTCAACACCTTTTGGTAAATGAAGTTTCTCTGTATCAACACTACCTTCAACAAATTCAGCCACTTCTACATTTTCTTTGAAAATAGAAATGGATGAAGTTTCCGAAATTCGACGAATAAATAACACGGCTGCCATTAATAATCCAATTTCGATAGCGATAGTTAAATCGAAAATCACGGTTAGCCCAAAGGTGGTAATTAAAACAATAACATCTGATTTTGAATTTTTTAATAAACCTTTAAATGTCCGCCATTCACTCATATTATACGCCACAATAACTAAAACACCTGCAAGACATGCCATTGGAATATGTTTTGTGAGTCCACCTAAAAATAGAAGAATGAATGCCAATACAACTGCATGAATAATTCCAGCAACGGGTGTCCTTCCTCCATTATTTATATTAGTCATTGTACGAGCAATAGCTCCTGTGGCAGGGATTCCTCCAAAAATTGGAGCAACAATATTGGCAATACCTTGCGCAATAAGTTCAGTGTTTGAGCTATGTTTGTCACCAATCACACCATCGGCTACTGTTGCCGAAAGTAGCGATTCAATAGCTCCTAACATGGCAATGGTAAAAGCTGTAGGAAGCAAGGTTCGAATGGCAGAAAAGTCAATTTCGGGTGCTGCCGCTTTGGGCAATGAAGGATCTATTGTAAAACGGTCGCCAATAGTTTCAATGCCTGTAATGCCAAAATAATTCCTCAAAAAATAGACAACTATAGTCAATACCAATATTGCAATAAGAGATCCAGGTATTTTTTTTGAAAATGTTGGAGTTATTGCAATAATAGCAATGGAAATAATTCCGACACCTAACGCCCAAAAATTTATTGTATCGAAATTCTGTCCATAAATAATCCATTTATTAATAAAATCTGCAGGCACTTTGTCAATATGCATTCCAAACAAATCTTTTATTTGAGTTGCAAAAATGGTAAGAGCAATACCACTTGTAAAGCCAACAATAACCGGATATGGAATAAATTTTATAACGGTGCCGAGCCTAAGCAATCCCATAAGAATAAGTATTACTCCTGCTATCATGGTAGCAATTACTAATCCAGCAACACCAAACTGTTGTACTATTCCGTAAACAATAACGATAAAAGCACCAGTTGGACCACCAATTTGAACTTTGCTACCCCCAAATATTGAAATAATAAAACCGGCAATAATTGCAGTAAAAATTCCTTTTTCAGGTGTTACTCCAGATGCAATACCAAACGCAATTGCCAATGGCAAAGCAACAATTCCTACTATAATGCCAGCCATAGCATCGGCATAAAATTGTTCTTTTGTATAATTTCTGAGTGTACTCAGTATTTTAGGATGAAAATGGATTGTCATATTTTTTTTATTTATATCGGATACAAAGGTACAGTTTTTTAGAAAAAATTATTCAATAAATTAATTCTATTGGTATTATTTATTCCGTATTCAAATAACATTTTTACTTTAGTTGTGTTTAATGATCTAAAAGTGTAATTTTGTAAACTAAAAAAAATCAAACATTTCAAATCTTTCAAACTCTTTCACTGTTGTCCGGTAAAAGAATTTTGATTAGATTGAAAAAAGAGGAGCCA
>JACDZH010000203.1 GCA_013426815.1 Paludibacter sp. | reverse complement strand
TTTTTATAAAATCGAGCAAAAAATATAGGACTTTATAAACACACTCTAATTATTTCCGATTGAAATCCAAGTCCTTTGTAAAATCCGGCAATTTCAATGTTGGAACGCACTTCAGATTTCAATTGCGTAATTAAATCGGTATCTAAGTATTTTTTTCGATTAATACTACTTAATGAACGCGTACTATAGTGAACCATACCGTATTCACCTGGTGCAACATCAGTTTTTGGTGTTCGATATGAGTAAGCATATGCGGCATGTAAGCTATAGTCTTTGTTTTCACCAAATGGTTGCAAAACAAATTTTCCGGTTAGTGAATAGCCTTGGTCGCGTCCAAAATCCTTGTTGTTGTCTTCGACATAAGTTAGAGTTTCTAAATCTTTAACTTCTTGGAAAAACACACCTCCAGCAACCAAAAAATACTTTCCATTGTAAGTTGCATCCCATCCCAAATGACGCGATGGAGCAAAGGTATTAACTACCAACGTACGTTCCATAAAGTTTAAATAGCGTGAAGAAGAAGTTTGAGACATGGAGAATTGTTCTTTAAAATTACCAACCCTGGTACTTAACCCTTCCATAAAATTTGAAAAGTTGTATTGTATGATGGCATCTTCCAGCTCCAATGCACCGTTCGACACATTGAGGTCAATTTCGCCGTACCAATTTTTTGTTAGGTTTGCTTTTACTGCAAAACGTGCACGACGAATTGTAACTCCATTTCCAATAGGATTTAAATCATCGTTAAAAAAGAATTGACCATCTGTTTGTACTCGTATATCATACCAAAGTCTATAATCTTGTTTTGGAGTTTCAAAAACTAATACTCCATTTCGCATTTCTGCACTCAAAGGTGTTCTGTTTACTTTCTTTCCATACTGGTCGTAGCGAACGTCTGTGCTTTCAGTTGTTTGTGCATGAATTGTTAAAAATATTAATTCCATTACACATAAAAAAAGTGTTTTTTTCATTTCGTTTAAAATTATTTGTTTAATAAAGTTTTTGTAAAATCCACTAAATTGTCATCTTTATATAAGTCTATTTTTGTAACAACTTAGCCTCCACTATTAAAGTAAATATTTGATTATCAACAATATAAATTAGAGGGTTGACTTCTAAAATTTGAAAACATTAGTTTATAATTAATATTTACAAGTTAACATTCATTTGTCGCATTTTTACAATAATCCTAATATGGTGTATTTTAAAAAATTGAATTCAAAAATAAAAAAATATTAGGACGCTGAATAGTTACAATAAATAAGCCGAAGGTATTTCTTCAATTGGCTTAGAGTAAATTTTAAATTTCAAACTAATCAAATTACAACCATTTTTTGCGCCTGAAATAAAGCATTACTATACCTGAGAAACCAATCATCATCAGTATTGAAACTGGATAACCAAATTTCCAATCTAATTCGGGTAAATGCTTAAAATTCATTCCATAAATACTTGCAATAAGTGTTGGTGGCATAAAAATAACTGAAACTACCGTAAATATTTTGATGATTTTGTTTTGTTGTAGGTTTACTAATCCAAGAAAAGTATCCTGAAGATAATCCAGTCTATCAAAGCCAAAACGGGTATATTCGAACAACGAATTAATGTCCTTAATAATCATTGAGAGCCTTGGAAGTAACTCTGCAGGAAAAAAATCACATTTCAGCATGTTTGAGACTACCCGTTGTTTGTCCATTATGTTTTGACGAATAATCATAACCTTTTCTTGCAAATCCTTGATTTGTATCAAAATATCCTGATCTAAATCATCCTCGGAATTCAGTGTCTTACTTAAACTAGTGATTTGGTCTGTGGCATCCTCTATCATGTCGGCGTCATATTCAACCCGAGTTTCTAATAGCGTAACCAACACATGATAACCAGTAAGAAAATTACGAGTATTTGCATAAATTTTTTTAACTGTTTCGTTGAATGATTTTAGTTGGGCATTACGAACTGAAACTAAAATGTTATTTTTCAAAATAAACGATACCGGTTCAATGGTATAATTATCCTGCAAAAAATTGGAGTTTGCCACTATGCTGTCGTCCGTTTGCATATAACGCGAACTCATTTCAATTTCTTCAATTTCATCATCTTCTTGGATGTAAATTTTAAGAAATTCTTCTAATTTATCTTCTATCTCGTCTGATACATCATTTAAGTCAATCCATATCAATTCTTTAAGATCAACTTTCTTAAGTATGTCGAGGTTTCTCGAAATTTTTATTTTATTATCTTCGTGGTAAAAAATTTTTAGTTCTGACATAGTCTTTTTTTCCTTTCTTGAATTTATTTTGTAAAGACTTATGAACTTTGCAATTACGTTTAATATCTCTACATCATGGAGTCTTTTTATTCCAAAATATTAGTATTTTACATTTTTTTTATTTGAACGAAAGAAATTACTGAGATTATCAGTTTTTCAGTGCCGCCTCAATGCGATTGGTAAGGTCAATAAACGCTGATACATCTAATCGTTCGGGGCGTAAGTCGAAAACAGGATCTGAATACATAATATTGTCTGATTCTACCAAAGGCTTAAGTGAATTGCGCAAAGTTTTACGGCGTTGGTTAAAGGCTGTTTTCACTACGGTTTTGAAGAGTGCTTCGGTACAATTGATTTGCGACACCTCATTACGCGTAAAGCGAATAACAGCCGATTTGACCTTCGGCGGAGGATCAAAAACATGTTCGTTTACAGTAAAAAGATATTCTATTTTGTAATAAGCTTGCATCAACACACTGAGAATTCCATAGGTTTTACTTCCGGCGGAAGCTGCAATGCGTTCAGCAACTTCTTTTTGAATCATGCAGGTCAAACAGGGAATTGAATCCTTGTTTTCTAACATTTTAAAAAATATTTGACTAGAAATATTATAAGGGAAGTTACCGATAACACAAAATTTACCCGAAAAATAACTTTTTAAGTCCATTTTCAGAAAATCGGCTTCGATAACGTGAAGATCGGGATAATGTTGGTGAAGATAAACCACCGATTCGCTGTCGAGTTCTACAGCGGTCAGGTCAATCAGGGGATTTTGGAGTAGAAATTTGGTAAGTACACCCATTCCGGGGCCAATTTCAAGCACAACTGTGCGACCATCGAGCACTAAACTCCCGGCAATACAACGGGCTACTTCCATATCCTTCAGAAAGTGTTGTCCCAAGTATTTTTTTGCTCTTACTTGTGCCATAATATGTCGGGTCTTCGGGCATTTTAATGTTAAATGTAATCAAATCACCAAATTGTGAATTGTAAATTGTGAATTGTAAATTCTTAAATCGTATCTTTGTACCGTGCTATTGGAAATTATAATAGCAGCGCACAAAAGTAACACAAAATGTTTGATAATTGTACTTTTTTGGTTAGATTAACCGTTAAAGAAATAAATATTTGTACCCTGAATGAGAATAATATTTGAAACCTTTGGTAAATGGATTTGCACTTTTATCGATTTTTTTTATCCACCATTTCGTAAATATATGAATTTACGTTTTTTTCGTTATGGTGTAACCGGAGTCGCCAATGTTGGTTTTTCGTTTGTGCTTTATTATTTTGTGTACAATTTTGTGTTGCGCAAACAATTACTTCCCTTAGGATTTTATACTTTCAGTTCTCACGTTGGTTCACTTATCATTGTTTTTCCGATTTCAAATTTCATTGGTTTTTTATTGCAAAAGTACGTCACTTTCACCGAATCCGATTTACGCGGGCATGTTCAACTTTACAGGTACTTTATTATCGTTTTTATCAATTTAGGCATTAATACTTTTGTCTTGAAAGTATTGGTTGATGGATTTCATTTTTGGGCAACTCCATCTCAGTTAGTCGCTACTTTTATTTGCATAATTTTCAGCTATTTTTCTCAAAAGAAATTTACATTTAAAAAATTAATCTATTAGTACAATTTGAAATGCAATAATAAGTAAACGTTGATGGCTAAAAAAAATAGAATCATTTCATGGTTTGGCATGTCTCCACCAACACTAGGAGTTTGGGGATGGTTGGGGATATTTATAATGATTGCCTCCTATTCATATCTTGCCTATAAACTTCTCACATTCAATCAATATGATGAACTTGCAGCTCAATTAAAAAATAAACCTGTATCTCAGTTTTGTTGGCTGGCAGCAGTATTTTTGTTATTACCGATAAATTGGTTTCTAGAAGCTGTAAAATGGAAAAGAATGACTTCCAAGGTACAAAAAATCAGTATTCAAACTTCAATTAAAGCTGTATTTGCAGGTATTTCTACAGGTTTTTTTACACCAAACAGAATGGGCGAGTTGGTAGGACGTGTAGCTTTTTTGGATGCTGACCATCGAAAAGCTGGTGTAACACTGAGTTTGGTAAATAGTTTAACACAAAACCTGATAATGGCTTTGTTTGGTATTCCTGCCGGTTTGATTTTTTTTTACACATCCACAGGTTCTCAGGAAGCTAATAAATCAGGTTTCTTGTTGGGTTTGATTGGTTTTTTACTCGTATTTAGTTTTTTCTATTTTGCCCTTCCCGACCTGAGTCGACGTTTTACTGAAAGTAATATTGCAAAAAAAATTGGAACTTTTACTTCTTTTCTTTCTGATTATAGTCCCACAGATTTAATAATTTTAGTGGTCATTTCTTTTGCCAGATATCTGGTTTTTTGTACTCAGTTTTTTTTAATGTTACGTTTCTTCGGTATTCATTTAGATGTTTGGCAAGCCTTAATTGGCATTCCTACCAATTATTTATTTGTCACATTTACACCTTCAGTTGCATTCACAGAAGCAGCTGTTCGTAGCTCTTATTCAGTATTGATTATTGGTGTGTTTTCTGGACAGGTAGTTGGAATTACCCTAGCCGGTGTCGGTATTTGGGCTGTCAATTTTATTATTCCTATGTTGTTGGGGTCAGTTTTGATGGTAAAAAATCAGTAAAATGATTCATTTCATTTTTCTGTCAATAATAAAATTTAAAAAACAGGATATAAATACATCCTTCGTTAAATCAAAAAATATGAGCAATCCGAAATGTTATCGGTCTGCAATAAAAGATATATGAATTAATCTATTCAACCGAATTAAATTTTAAGAATTTTTTACTCCTTTAGGTTCTTTGGCTATTCTACCAATCTACGACTGAATAGAAAATAATTAGAAGCAACAGGAACGGAATCTTTAAGCTTCATTAATCCTAATACGCTAAGAACTTGATGATTAAACTCAATACTCTAAGGAGAATGTTTTCGCTCCAACCCTGATCCCCTTTTAGAATCTTTATACCAACCAATACACATATTGAAGCGATGGGAGCACCTGTTAGTTTAGTATAAAAACACACTAAATATGGATTCATCGACAAGCATTACAATCTGTTTTTAAACCGGTTATGCCAAGTTTCATTTTTTTTAAAATAGTACATTATTGAGTTTTTTTAAATACTCTATTGGCGATGAAAAAGTGTCTAATTTCTTATTTTGGTTCTACCCTTAATTGTGTGGGTTTTTGTTTATTTGCAAAAAACTACCCCTATATGCAAGAATACTTTTTTGACAGATTATTAAA